>JAEWFB010000588.1 GCA_023389095.1 Actinomycetes bacterium | reverse complement strand
CTCGGCGAGACGGCGCTGCGCCGCGTCTTCGAGCACGTCGACGCCACCGGCCGCGGCGACCACGACGACCACAGCGCCGGCCAGGCCGACGAGCTGACCGGGCTGTCGCGGCAGTGGGAGTTCGGCGACGAGCTGCCCATCGACACCGTGCGCACCGTCTCGAACGCCCTGCGCCGCCATGCCGCCCACGCGTCGAGTGGACAGGTCCTCCCGCGCGTCGAACTGCTCGTCGAGGACTTCGAGGTGGCCGAGACGGAGCGGCGCGCCCGGGCGGCGGTCGCCCTCTGCGTCGACATGTCGTTCTCGATGCTGCAGGAGGGGCGCTGGGGGCCGATGAAGCAGACGGCGCTGGCCCTGTCGCACCTCGTGCAGACCCGCTTCCGCCACGACGCGCTCGAGATCATCGGCTTCAACCTCGCCGCCCGACGCCTCTCGACCGTCGAGCTGACCGAGGCCGAGCCGGAGTGGGTGCAGGGCACCAACCTCCAGCACGCGCTCATGCTCGCCTCGCGGCACCTGCGCCGCCACCCCGACGCCGAGCCGGTCGTCCTCGTCGTCACCGACGGCGAGCCAACCGCCCACATCGACACCGACGGGCGTCCGACGTTCCACTGGCCGGCGCTGCCCGAGACGGTGCGCGCCACCGTCGCCCAGGTCGACGAGCTGCGGCGCTCCGGCGCCACGCTCAACGTCTTCATGCTCGGCGAGGACCCCGGCCTCGCCCGGTTCGTCGACGCCGTCGCGCGGCGGGCCGGCGGACGCGTCTTCACCCCCGACGTGTCGCGGCTCGGCGAGTACGTCGTCGCCGACTACCTGCGCGCCCGCCGCGGCCGCCGCTGAGGTGGTGGGCCGCGACGGCTGGCGTCCGGTGGGGTGTGCGGCCGCGGCAATTCGATGGCCCTCGCGAGGGGGCGGTGTCATCCTCGCGGCATGACGACCTCCCGCGTGCGCAGCCTCCCCGGTCGCGCCGACCCGCGCCTGGTACGGGTCGAGGAGTACTACGACCGGGTGCCGCGCGCCGTCACGACCACCGAGGAGGTCGGCCCGTTCACGCTCTTCGTCGCCGAGGCGGGCACCGGCTGGCAGTACTACGCCCGTCCGCGCCTCGGTGGACGTGAGCCGTTCACCGCGTCGGACGTCGAACGGGTCATCGCGCGCCAGGCGGCCCTGCACGTGCCGCGGGCGATCGAGTGGGTCGACGACGTGACGCCGACGCTGCTGCCCGCGGTCCGCGCGGCCGGGTACGAGCCGCGTCGGTACCCGTTGCTCGTGCTGCCGGCCGACGTCGCCGTCGAACCCGACCCGCGGGCCCGCCCCCTGCGTCCGGCCGAGCCGCACCTGGCCCTCGCCGTCGGCACGGTGTCGGCCGGGTTCGGCGAGCGCGACGCCGTCGAGCCGAAGGACACCGGCCGGCGTCCCCAGCTCATCCGGCGCGGCGACCTCGTCGTCGTGGCCTCGTTCGAGGACGGCCGCCTGTGCGGTGCCGGGTCGGCCGCGCCGCGGGGCGAGGTCGCCGAGCTCATGGGGATCGCCGTCCCACCGAAGTTCCGGGGCCGGGGGCACGGCAGCGCCGTCACCCGGACGCTCGTCGTCGCGTGCCGCGAGCAGGACGTCGACCTCGTCTTCCTGACCGCCGGCTCGGACGCCGCGGCCGAGATCTACCGACGCATCGGCTTCGTCGACATCGGCACGGCGTGCGTCCTCGACCTCGACGACTGACCCACCGCACCAGACCCCACCGCCGCCCGCCGCAACGACCCCAACCGCCCCCCGGCTGCAACCACCCCAGCCCGCAACACACCGAGTAGTTGCCAACCCGTTCGGGTTATTCCAGCCCGATCTGGCAACTACTCGGTGTGTTGCGGGGTTCTGCTGCTGGGCGGGTGGGGCTGGGCGAACGGGGGGTGCGGGTGCCGCCGGTCGGCGAGGATGGGTCCAGCAGCGGACGGCCCGAGGGGGAGCGATGGTGCAGGCGGCGACGGTGGACGAGTACGTGGCCGGGTTCCCGGACGGGCCCCGGCAGGTGCTCGAGCAGGTGGCCGCGACGCTGCGGGCGGCCCTGCCCGGCGCCGAGGAGAAGATCCGGTACGGCATGCCGGCGCTGACGTTCGCCGACCGGTACGGCCTGCACTTCGCCGGGTGGAAGAGGCACGTCGGGCTCTACCCGGTCGGAGCGCTCGACGACGCGCTCGAGGCCGAGATCGCGCCCTACCGGGCCACCAAGGACACCGTGCAGTTCTTCTACGACAAGCCGGTGCCCTACGAGCTCATCGGACGCGTCGCCGCGGCGCTCGCGTCCCGCCACCGAGCCACCTGACGACGGCGCAGCCCCGCACGACGTCTGCCCGCACGCCACGACACCAGACGGCATCACCCGTCGCCATCACCCGGCACCGTCACCCGGCACCGTCACCGGTCACCTCACCCCCCGCTCAGGATCGACACCGGACCCGGCTCAATCTCCCGAAACCCGGGGAGGCGTGCCTAGGATCGAGCCATGCCCACGGTTCCCAGAGCACTGCGCGGGAAGTGGTCGATCGCCTCACGCGACTCGTTCCTGTCCATCGGCTCCACCGGCTCGATCCTGTCGATCGGCAGCGTCGGGTCGATCCTGTCGGTCGGGAGCGTCGGCTCGTTCGCGTCGCTGCTGTCGGTGGGGTCCTCCATGAGCGCCTTCTCGTTCCTGTCGAACATGTCGAACGCCTCGGCGCTGTCGCACCAGAGCGACCAGTCGGTGCTGTCGGCCCAGTCGAAGCGGGCCGTGCGCGGCTACCGCACCAACGGCGCCAAACGCGCCGCCGACCGGCGCGCCGAACGCAACGGCGAGGCCGCCGACGGCCTGGTCACGCCCGACGCGAGGCCGCCGGCAGCGTCGAACGGGCACGCACGGCCGCAGCGCCTCGAGCGGCTCGGCGACGTCAGTCGCGGCTGACCTCGAGACCGAGCCAGCCGGCGAGGTCGGTGATCTCGCGGTCGACGTCGCGGGTCATCCGGGTGGTGAACGGGACGTCCTCGTGCACGGCGTTGACGACGAGCACGCCCGCCTTGCGGTCGGCCTGGGCGTCGAGCTTCCCGACGAGGCGGTCGTGGTGCAGGATCGGCAGCGCGAAGTAGCCCCAGCGCCGCTGGTCCTTCGGCTTGTACATCTCGAGGTAGTACTCGAAGCCCCAGAGCTGCTCGGCACGGGTGCGGTTGTGGACCAGCTGGTCGAAGGGTGAGAGCAGCGCGGTGCGGCCGCTGAAGTCGCCCGAGGGGCCGGACACCGCCTCGAGGTGGGGCTCGTGGACGCGCCACGTGCCCGGCGTGCCGGCCACGGTGACCTCGAGGCCGGCGTCGCCGACGTAGGCCTGCTCGCCGGGCATCTCGGGGCCGCTGGCCCGGGCGATGCCGAGGGCGGCGAGGCGGCGCTCGTTGCGGAACCGGGTGGCCTCGTCGTGCGTGAGGGCTTCCAGCGGGCCACCGTAGACGCGTTCGGGCAGGTCGAAGTAGCGCTGGCGGCCCTTGCGGCCGGCGATGGCGATCTGGCCGCGGCGGGCCATCGACTCGAGCATCTTGGTGACGTTGCGGTTGTTGGTCCAGCCGCTCGAGGGCCACGGGACGGCGCTCGTGTCGGGGATGTCGCGCGAGAGCAGCGGGCCGTCGGAGGCGAGCCGGTCGAGGATGTCGCGGCGGAACTGCTCGTTGGCCTCGAGCCACTCGAGCATCGCCGGGTGGAACTCGCGCCCGACCCACTCGGCGACGACCGCCGCGACGTCGGCCGGCGGCCGGACGTAGGCGACGGTCTCGTGGAGCCGGCGGTCCTCGAGCGCCGCGGTGAGGTCGGCGGGACGGTACGTCGAGCCGAGGCGCGCCCACAGCACGAGGTCGGCGCTCGGGGCGACCGCGGCCGTGGGGTCGATCTGCAGCATCGTCAGCCGGTCGACGACCTCGAGCAGGTCGGTGGGGCGAGGGGCGTCGAGCAGCTGCGCGTGCACCGCGACGCGTCGTGCGTGCTCGATCG
>JAEWFB010000166.1 GCA_023389095.1 Actinomycetes bacterium | reverse complement strand
GCGCTCGACCAGGGACCGCTCCTGCTGACGTTCGGGCGCAGGTTCCAGGTGGCGGGGCGGGTACAGCAGCGCCAGCGACGACACGTCGCCGGCCGCGTCACGCTCTACACCTACCCCTGTCCTCATCTCCCAATCGAACACCAGTTCGAATGGTTTGTCAAGGGCTTGACTCACCGGATGCACTGTCACACAGACGATCTCGTGCGCCCCCGGACATCGGCCCGGGTGGCGCGCCCGTCACTTGAGTTGCCGGTTGCGTCCACCCCTGATGTGCTGCTGCTCGTGACAGACCAGACCGCTCGTGTCCGCCAGGCCTTCTGGGTCGACCCCGACGCCGACCCGCGCAACGGTGGCGACCGGCCCGACGGGGAGGCGAGCACGCTGGCCGACTACCTCGACCGCTACCGGATGACGCTGGAGATGAAGTGCGACGGGCTCTCGGCCGAGCAGATGGCCCTCCGGGCTGTCCCGCCCAGCTCCCTGAGCCTGTTGGGACTGGTCCGGCACCTGGCCAAGATCGAGCACCACTGGTTCCGGCGCCGGCTCGAGGGGCGGGCTGACCTCGCAATCCTCTACGAGGGCGACCAGGAGCCCGACCTCGACTTCGACGGGGCGGTCGGGACCAAGGCGTGCGTCGCCGAGGCCTGGGAGTCGTGGCGCCGCGAGGTGACGCACGCCCGCGAGGTCTACCGACGCTACGACGACCTCGACGAGACCTTCGTCCCGGGGGAGCCGTGGCAGGTGCGGGGCGTCATCGTGCACATGGTCGAGGAGTACGCCCGTCACTGTGGCCACGCCGACCTGCTGCGCGAGTGCATCGACGGCCGCACCGGCCAGTGAGGGCCGGGCGCGTGCAGCGTGCGGAAGGCCAACCGCGCGCTCAGCCTGAGGCCATCCCGGCGGTCATGCGCGGGCGGCGAAGAGGCCGAGACGGCTGCTCGCGAGCCCCGGGAAGACCGTCGAGGTGGCGAGGCCGGCGCGCTTCTCGAGCGCCTCGGCCAGCACCGACCGGTAGTCGGTGGTGCCCGCGAGGTCGCCCTGGTCGAGGTTCGCCGCCGCGAGGCCGGGCCAGCGGCCGTAGACCTTCCCGCCGCGCACGCCGCCGCCCATGACGAACGAGACGTTGCCGTGCCCGTGGTCGAGACCGCCTGACCCGTTCTCGGCGACACGACGGCCGAACTCGCTCATCGTCACCATCGTGACGTCTGCCATCTTCGCGCCGAGGTCGCGGTCGAAGGCGGCCAGCGCCTGACCGAGCTCGGTCAGCTGGCGGAACATCCAGCCGGAGTCGCTCGCCCCGAGGCCGGAGTGCATGTCCCAGTTGCCGACGTCGACGGTCGCCGCCCGGAGCCCGACGCCGGCCTTCACGAGCCGAGCCACCTCACGCAGCGCGTCACCGAGGTCGCCCTTGGGGTACTGCGCGCCGTTGGCCGGCGTGTACCCCTGGGCCTTCAGCTGGGCCGTCGTCGCCAACGCGCCGAGGGTGGCGCGGGCCGGCCCGGCGAGGGGCGCCGGGGCGCCCGCATAGAGCGCCGAGAGCGCCGTCGTCCACCGTGCCTGCTCGGTGTCGTTCCAGGAGCCGCTCAGGGCGAAGTCGTCGACGCGTCGGATCGCGATCTCGGGGTTCGGGCCGAGCATCGACTGGGGCGCGCTCGTCGCGCCGACGGCGGCGGAGGAGAACGTCGTCACGGTGCCGGTGAGCCCGATCATCCGGTCGAGCCAGCCGGTGCGCAGCGTCGAGCCCGGGGCCGCGTTCTCCATCGCGGACATCGCCTCGAAGTGAGAGCGCGTCGGGTTGACCTGGCCGACGGCCTGGACGGCTGCGAGGGCGCCGCGGTCCCAGACGGCCTTGAGCGGCGCGAGGGCGGGGTGCAGGCCGAAGGTCGCGTCGAGCTGGATGGCGCGTGAGGAGGGCACGGCGATCGTCGGTCGCGCCGCGGCGTAGGCCGGATCACCCACGGGCGCCACGGCGGACAGGCCGTCGAACCCGCCGCGCAGGCTGAGCACGACGATGGTGTCTCCGGTGTAGGCGGTGCCGGCGAAGGCCAGCTGCGTGGCGGCGCTCGGGGTCGCGACGCCGACGACGGCACCGAGCGCGCCGAGGGCACCGGCTCCGGCGAGCAGCGTGCGCCGCGACACCTGCGAGGTGAGGGCCTGGCCCTGGGGGCAGCCGCACTCGGCCACCCCGGTGACGGCCGGGTCGAGGGAACCGGCGGCGGACGCGTCGGGCGTCGGGAGCGCGGGGCTGGTCGTCATGGCGTCGTCCTCAGCGGGTCGCGAAGGTGGGGGAGTCGAGCAGGAGCGCGACGACGTACGGCAGCCGCCACGCCAGGGCCGGGGCGTCGGCCTTGAGCGCGTCGGTGGGGGCGTGGTCGAGGAAGCGGCAGACGGCGTCGCGCTGGGCGGCCGAGATCGAGACCAGCAGTCGCGCGGCCAGGGCCTCGACGAGGGCGGCGTAGGTCGCCGGGCGCGTGGCCGGCACCAGCGTCGACAGCGCCGGACGCGGCATCGCCTTGAGCGTCCAGCTGCCCGCGAGGCCGAGGTGGAAGTTCCAGCGGTTGAGGGTGCTCGACGC
>JAEWFB010000540.1 GCA_023389095.1 Actinomycetes bacterium | reverse complement strand
CCATCGGCGCGGCCATGACCGGGATGTCGAAGTGGTAGGCGTCGATCTGCCAGCCGACCGAGACCTCCTCGGGGTCACGGGTGCGCCGCGAGGGCACGACCGCGATGTCGTCGAAGGAGTACGCGCGCCGGCCGCGCTTGCCTCGGCCAATCTCGATCTCGGTCACCGGCAGATCCTACCGAGCCGACGCCGCGGCCCGCGCGCGGCACCCGGCCTCCAGACGGGCTGGACCCCGCCCCGCGCCGTCAGGGCTTGCGGCAGAGGACGTTGAACTCGTTGTAGATGAAGGCCTTGCCCATCGACCGCGGGAAGGGGAACGAGAAGCTGCGGTCCACGACGAGTCCGTTGCGGTCGGCGAGGTCGTGCAGGCCGTCGAAGTCGGTGAAGTGGATGTGCGTGGCGTCCGAGGCGTACCCCCGCTCCTGCGGCGTGATGAAGTACACGAGACCGCCGGGACGCACGAAGGGCAGGTAGGTCTGGAGGATCTCGTCGGCCACCTCGGGCTCGATGTGCTCCACGACGTGCGACAGGACCATCGAGTCGAACGAGGCCGGTACCGCGTCCGGGCTGTCCGGCCACTCGTCGGTCGTCCATGCCGTCAGGCCGATGCGTCGGCAGTGCGCGATGGAGTCGGCGTTGTGGTCCACGCCCACGCCGTTCCCGTCGAGGTGCGTCAGGGTCCGGCCCACCCCGCACCCGATGTCGAGAACCCGACCGAGTCCGAGCCGGCGAGCATTCCAGCGATACGGAGCCTGGACCGGCACGAGCCGCTTCCACCAGACCTGCCGCAGCTTGACGAGCCGCTCGGCGTAGTCCGCCCCCTGGGTCTGCTCCCCTCGGGAGCGGGGCGCGGGCGTCGCCTGGTTCGTCTCACTGTCGGGAACTGCCATGGTCATCCTCTTTCGAGAGGTGTCGGCGTACTGACGTGCGGATCGTGACAGCCTAACCAGAGCGGCACCCGGGCGTCGCCTGGGGGCCGGCCGGGGGTCAGCCGGGGGTCAGCCGCTCGTCGAGTAGTTCGGCGCCTCGACGATGCCCTGGATGTCGTGCGGGTGGCTCTCCTTGAGCGAGGCCGAGGTGATCCGCACGAACTGGCCCTTCTCCTGCAGCTCGGTGACCGTGCGCGCGCCGACGTAGAACATCGACTGGCGCAGGCCGCCGAGCATCTGGTGGGCGACCGCCGACAGCGGGCCGCGGTAGGCGACCCGGCCCTCGATGCCCTCGGGCACGATCTTGTCGTCGGACTCGACCTCGGCCTGGAAGTAGCGGTCCTTGGAGAACGACTTCTTGCCCCGGCTGCTCATCGCCCCGAGCGAGCCCATGCCCCGGTAGCTCTTGAACTGCTTGCCGTTGACGAAGATCAGCTCGCCCGGGCTCTCCTCGCAGCCCGCGAGGAGCGAGCCGATCATGACGGAGTCGGCGCCGGCGACGATGGCCTTGGCGATGTCGCCGGAGAACTGGAGGCCGCCGTCGGCGATGACCGGCACACCGGCCGGCCTGCACGCCTGGGCGGCCGCGTGGACGGCCGTGACCTGCGGGGCCCCGACGCCGGTGACGATGCGGGTGGTGCAGATCGAGCCCGGGCCCACGCCGACCTTGACGGCGTCGGCCCCGGCGTCGACGAACGCCTGCGCGCCCGCGGTCGTGGCGACGTTGCCGCCGATGACCTGCACGTGACGCGTCGCGGGGTCCTTCTTGAGCCGCTCGACCATCTCGATGAGCAGGCGCACGTGGCCGTGCGCCGTGTCGGCGACGAGCACGTCGACGCCGGCCTCGATGAGGGTCGTGGCCCGCTCCCACGCGTCGCCGAAGTAGCCGATCGCGGCACCGACCATGAGGCGGCCGTCGGCGTCGTTGCTGGCGTCGGGGAACTGCTCGCTCTTGACGAAGTCCTTGACGGTGATGAGGCCGGTCAGGTGGCCCTCGCCGTCGACGAGCGGGAGCCGCTCGCGCTTGTGCTGGCGCAGCAGGGCCGTCGCCTCGTCGCGGGTGATGCCGACGTGGCCGGTGATGAGCGGCATCGGCGTCATGACGTCGCGCACGAGGGTGGTGGCCCACTCGGCGACCGGCGTGAAGCGCAGGTCGCGGTTGGTGACCATGCCGATGAGCTTCTTGTCGTCACCGATGACCGGCAGGCCCGAGACCCGGTACTCGCCGCAGATCTGGTCGAGCTCCTCGAGCGTGCGGTCGGGGCCGATGGTGATCGGGTTGGAGATCATCCCGGTCTGGGTGCGCTTGACGAGGTCGACCTGGTAGGCCTGGTCGGCGATCGAGAGGTTGCGGTGCAGCACGCCGAGACCGCCCTGGCGGGCCATCGCGATGGCCATCCGGGCCTCGGTGACGGTGTCCATGGCCGCCGAGACGAGCGGCGACTTGATCGACAGCTCGCGGGTGAGGCGCGTCGTGGTGTCGATGTCGCTGGGGGCGAGGTCGCTGTAGCCCGGCAGGAGCAGGACGTCGTCGTACGTCAGCCCCATCGTGGCGAAAGCAGCGGGGACGTCAGACGATCCGAGGCTCATTGCCCAAGTCTAAGGGCTGGGCGCAGGGCCCCCCGACGCGTCTCAGCCGGCGCCGAGCAGGCCGCCGACGACGGCGCCCGTGCCGTCGACGAGCGAGGTGGTCGAGCCGTCGAGGAGGCCGAGCGTGTCGGCGGTACCCGGGACGACGCTTGCGCCGGTCGCCTCGCCCTGGGCGCCGGTCCGGCCGTTGGCCGGCGACGTCGGCGACGTCGGCGACGCGGCCCTGCGGGCGGCGCTGCCCGACGCGTTCGGGGTGGTCGCGACCATGTCCTGGGTCGACGGGGCCGGCTCGGTCGGCGTCGGGGTCGACGGCGACGGGGTGCCGGTCGCGTTCTTGCCGCCCTTGGTCCCCTTGCCCTTGGCCGCCTTGGTCCCCTGGTCGCTGCCGCCCTGGTCGCCGCCCTGGTCGTTGCCGTCCTGGCCGGTGCCCCCGGCCGGCGGGTGGGCGGTCTGGCCGGTGCCGACGGCGCCCTGGTTGCCCGTGCCGCCGGTGCCCCCGTGGGCCTGGCCGGACCCGCCCTGCTGACTCGCGTCGCCCTGCTGGCCGGCCTCGCCGACCACGCCCGGGGCAGCGGCGGCCACGGCCGCCTCGACGGCCGCGGCCTGGGCGGGCGGCAGCAGCACGATGGCGCCGTCGGCGCGACGGACGAGGACCAGGCCCGTGGCCTGGGCCGTGCCGGCGGTCTGTGGCAGTCCCAGCCGCCTGAAGAGTCCGCTGGGTGCCGAGCTGCGCGCGCTGTCGTCCATCTGCTGGAGCACCCGGGCCCGGTCGGCCGTGCTCGGACCGCGGTCCGGCAGCGACACCGCGGCCGCGACCCCGGCACCGGATGCGGCGATGGCGAGCGCGGCGAACGCGCCGAGGTACCGGTGCTGGGTACGACGCCGACGGTGGGCCGAGCGTCCGGGCAGCGGGGTGTCGGCGTGCGCGGCGAGGGCGCCGAGCAGTGCGGCAACCGGCTCGTCGGCCCCGCCCGAGCGGCGTCCGAGGCGGTCGAGCAGCAGGTCGTCGGCGACGAGGTCGTCGATCGGGTAGAGGTCGGTCATGCGACGTCACCCGCCTCGGCCTGGGTGATGAAGGTGCGCAGCTTGCCCAGCGCGCGGTGCTGGGCGACGCGCACCGCGCCGGGGGACATGCCCAGCGCGGCGGCGGTCTCGTCGGCGGACAGGCCGACGGCAACGCGCAACGTCAGGATCTCCCGTTGCTGGGCGGGCAGTCGCTGCATGAGCGCGAGGGCGGTGGCCGCCTGGTCACGCATCACGGCGACCGACTCGGGCGAGGGCGCGTCGTCGGGGGCGTCGGGCACCTCGGGGACGGGTGCGGGGCCGCGCATGGCCGCGCGCTGGGCGTCGGCCAGCTTGCGCGAGGTGATCGTGTAGACGAACGCCTCGAAGGGCAGGCCGCGCTCCTCGTAGGTCGGCAGGGCCGTCATGACAGCCATGCACACCTCCTGGGCGACGTCCTGCGCGATGTCCTCGGCACCGAACCGGCCGAGGCGGACACGCGCGTACTTCAGGGCCATGTCCCGCACCCGGGCGAGCAGCAGCTCGTGGGCACGGGGGTCACGGCCCGCGGCGGCCGCGAGGTCGCGAAGGGGGCGTGCGTCCACCGGCTCCATCGCGGCCACGCCGCCCGGCGTTACGCGGAGCGACGTCGAGCGTCCCAGACCCATTGCACCTCGCTCCCCCGATGGTCGTGTCCTGCTCGTCCGTCGTGCTCGTCCGTCGTGCTCGTATGCCGTGTCGTTCCCGGTGCCTGCCCGGTGCTGCTCGAGCCCGGTGGCGCACCCCGCTCGGGACGACCCCGCGCCCCTGCGGAGCGCCCTCATGCTAGTGGCTCCGAGCCCGGATCAGGCCCGGTGGCCGGGGCCACCCGGGCTCCGGGTGCGCGCGGACGGGTGTTCCCGACGAGCATGCCATCTGGTTGGCAAGTCTTGAACAAGTCTTGAAGATTCCGCCCTTTTACCGTGATCCTGCGCCCGGTTAGCGTCGATTCCGCGGCCTCGCAAGGCGAAACCTCCGGCCGCACGTTCGACCCGGCGTCTCCACCCGCCCGACCCGAAAGACGACTTCATGGCCGAGATCACCCGCCTCCCCGGACCGGTTGCAGACCTCTGGGACTGGCAGCTCGAGGGAGCGTGTCGCGGCGTCAGCCCCGACGTGTTCTTCCACCCCGAGGGCGAGCGCGGACCGCGCCGGCGCAACCGCGACGCCCAGGCCAAGGCCGTGTGCGCGGCCTGCCCCGTCGTGACCGCCTGCCGCTCCCACGCGCTCGAGGTCCGAGAGCCCTACGGCGTCTGGGGCGGGCTCACCGAGGGCGAGCGCGAGCTGCTCTACGACGGGGTGGCCGCGGCGTCCTGACCGACGCCACCGGCTGATCGACACCCACCCCACGACCACCTCACCTCCACACCCACCGACCCCCGACCCACCCACCGACCACGGTCGCCGACGACGTCGACCCCACGGACACCGGGCGGGACCCGGACGCTCCGGCGGCCCCACGACGGGGTGGCGCCACCGGAACGCGGAGAGGGGCGCGCCCCCCAACGGGGGGGGCCCCCGCGGTGG
>JAEWFB010000533.1 GCA_023389095.1 Actinomycetes bacterium | reverse complement strand
GTGGTGCCCCCGGCAGGATTCGAACCTGCGACACACGGTTTAGGAAACCGATGCTCTATCCCCTGAGCTACGAGGGCGCGAGGGCCCAGTCTAGCGACAAGGGGTTCGCCTGGGGTGGCAGGGAGTGGCAGGCGTTCACCCACGTCACCCGTACCCCTGTTCTCCCAGCCCAGGAGCACACACCGCGCGGATCATCGATTACCATCGATGCATTGTCCCCTGCCTTCCGTAGGCGCCGCGACCGGATAGCCAGCAGCGTTTACCCCGGACCGGTTCTCAGAGGATGAGCTGCAGGCGGTCGTCTCCAGGTACGAGGCGCCGCGGGCGGCTGCGTTGACCGAGCGGGACGAGCAGTTGCGGGCGTTTCACGCGGCCGGGTGGCGGCCGGCGGATCTGCAGCGGGTCACCGGGTACAGCCGGGAGACGATCCGGCAGGTGCTCCGACCGGGGGTCCGGCGGGCGGCCAACATCAGCCGGCGCAGGACATCACCCCGGCCGACGGCGGACTACCGGCCCTACGGGGATCGGAAGCCCTATGTGGTTGCCGAAACCCTCGCCGCGCTGCACGGCCCGACCGACGGCACGGTGACGCTCCCGCATCACCTCGACTGGTCCGGGCACGCCGAGTACTACCTGAATCGGACCACGCGCCTGGCCAGCATGCACAAGGTGGTCCTCACCGAAGCCAGCACGGTCGAGGATCTGAACACGTGGCTCGATGTGGACCTCCTCCGGCGGCTCTGGCCCAGCCTCTGGCTGCCGCCCCAGCTCCGCCAGCGCTGGGAGGACGCCTTTCCCGAACTCGCCACGACCCGCAGCGACGCGGCGTAGCGATGGGCCCCCTTCCACGAACCGGCTCGCCCGCGCGGCCGGCAGATCGAACATCAAATGACCGCGTATCGAACGCACCCTGTGCCGCAGATCGAAAGCCGAGGTCCCCGCAGATCGAAAGTGCGCCCGCTATAGTTGAGGCCGTGCCCACACCGCGCCTGATCCCCCGCCGCGCCGCCGTACAGGTCGATGCCGCCCTGGCGGACACCCGCGTCGTCTTGATCAGCGGAGCACGCCAAGCAGGCAAAAGCACCCTGGTTCGCCTGGTTGCGGGCGATCGTCTGGCCGAGCGCCGTGATCTCGATCGGGCTCAGGACCGGGCGGCGGCGATCGCCGACCCGGTCGGGTTCGTGGACTCCGCCGAACTTCTGGTCATCGACGAGATCCAGCGCGCTCCGGAACTACTGCTGGCCATCAAGGCAGCAGTCGACGAGGACCCTCGTCCGGGCCGGTATCTGCTCACCGGCTCGTCGCGGTTGTTCGGCATGGTTGCCGCCCCGGACGCTTTGCCGGGCCGGATGGAGACCGTGGAACTCTGGCCGTTCTCCCAAGGAGAACTCGACGCCGAGCCGGACGGGTTCATCGACGCCGTCTTCACGCTCGGTCCGGACCTGCGACACGAGTCGGAGGTGACCCGCGCCGACTACGCGGCCAGGATCGTGCGCGGCGGCCTACCCGAGGCCACCACCCGCACCGACCCGCGCCGCCGCCAACGGTTCCTCGACGCCTACGTCCAAGCGCTCATCGACCGCGATGTCCGGCAGCTGTCCGACATCCAGCACAAGGGCGAGCTACGCAAACTGATACGCCTGCTTGCGGCCAGGTCCGCGACCATCATCGCCGCGAACTCCCTCGAATCCGCCCTCGGGCTCAGTCGACCGACGATCGCCCGCTACCTCCAGGCCCTGGAAGAGATCTTCCTGATCAAGCGGATCCCGGGCTGGTCCCGCAACCTGGGCACCCGGGCCACCGCCGCGTCGAAACTGATCTTCGTCGACTCGGGCATCGCCGCCAACGAGATCGCGAACGACGCCCGGGCGCTGCTCCGGCCGGGCGCACCGTTCGGCCCACTGCTCGAATCATTCGTCCTGTCCGAGCTGTCCCGGCAGCTCACCTGGTCCGAGCAGTTCGTCGACCTGTTCCACTACCGCGACCAGAGCAGGTACGAAGTCGACGCGGTGCTCGAGAACCGAGCTGGTCAGGTGGTCGGGATCGAAGTCAAAGCAGCCACCACCGTCGGACCCGACGACTTCCGCGGGCTACGCCGGCTCGCCGAGCGCCTCGGCAATGACTTCATCGCCGGCATCGTCCTCTACACCGGAACCTCCACGCTGCCGTTCGGCGACAGACTCCGCGCCATGCCGGTCAGCACCCTGTGGCAGGCTCCCGCCCCGACAGCAGACTGAACTCGCCCGCAGGTCGCTCCTCAGCCGGCAGGGGCCACCGAGGATCGAGAAGGCGTGGTCTGCTGATCTTCGGCAAGCGATCGCACTGGATCGCGCAGCGACCGGCACACGAGGCCAAGCAGCAAAAAGCTGCAGACTGCGGAGGCGTTCCGCCAGAACGGCGTGAATGTCAAGCCCGCATGCGTCGACATCAGGAGGGTTCACTACCACCAGCCTGAAGCGGACGAGAGATCCGGCCGGACAGGAAATTCGTCTGCTCGTCGAGGGACGGGCGGTCGTCCTCGCCCACCCGCGACGAACCATCCGTGGGAACCTCGGGGATCGGCGTTCCCTCGCACTCCGCTCCCCGTTTCGGCAGCCTTCCGTTCAGCAGGTAGTCGTCGATGGCGGCGTCGACGCAGGCGTT
>JAEWFB010000452.1 GCA_023389095.1 Actinomycetes bacterium | reverse complement strand
AAGAACCCGCGCGGCATCAAGAACTTCAGCGGCTTCTTCCTCGGCGGCCAGGACTGGCGCAACGGCATCTCCTGGATCTTCGCCAACGGTGGCGACCTCGCGAAGTTCGAGAACGGCCAGTGGGTCTCCACGCTCTCCGACCCCAACAGCGTCAAGGGCCTGACCCAGCTGCAGGACCTCTACCGCAACGCCTCCAAGGCCCCGGCCGACGCCAAGGACCAGACGCCGTGGCTCTACGTCAACGACGCCGACGAGATCCTCGACGAGAACCAGAAGGTCACCGGCAAGACGTCCCTCGCGGCCGCGACGATCATGGCGCCCGGCTGGGCGCACTGGTCGATCGGTGACCTCAAGGAGAAGGACGGCAAGAAGGTCCGCGAGTGGAACGACAAGACGTTCACCGCGTTCGTGCTGCCCGGCAACGACGGCAAGCCGGCCCCGGTGTTCGCGGGCGGTTCGAACATCGCGATCTCCAAGGCCAGCCAGAACCAGGCCCTGTCGCGCGAGCTGCTCAAGATCATCTTCTCCGCCGACTACCAGAAGAAGCTCGGTGGCGCGGGGCTCGGCCCGGCCAACAGCGACTACGTCAGCTCGCTCGGCGACGACCAGTTCGCCAAGGCCCTCATCGAGTCGGCCTCGAACTCCAAGCTGACCCCGGCCGCCCCGGGCTGGGCCACGGTCGAGTCGAAGATGCTGATGGAGGAGTTCTTCTCCAAGATCAAGGACGCGTCCGACCTCACGGCCCTGGCCAAGGAGTACGACGCGAAGATCACGCCGCTGCTCAACCTCAAGTGACGGCCGACGCCGCACGCCAGCCCGCCTGACCGGCGCCGGCGGCCGGGAGTCCCTCCACCCGGCCGCCGGACCCGCCGGACCCGCCGAACCCGCCGGACCACAGGCTCGAAAGGCCAGTCATGACCACGACGGCGCCCGCTCCGCCCGACGCCTCCCACGCCCCCGCGGCGCAGGCCCCGCCCCGGCGACCCCGCCGGCCCCGACGCGTCACGCCCGTGGTCCTCGTCGTCCCGACGCTGCTGGTCCTCCTCGTGGCCCTCGGCTACCCGGTGGGCTGGCAGGTCGTCACGAGCTTCCAGAAGTTCGGCCTCGCCCAGCAGTTCGGCCAGCCACCGGAGTGGGTCGGGCTCGACAACTACGTCGCCCTGCTCACCGACGCGAACCTCTGGCTCGTCGTCGCCCGCTCGCTCGTCTTCTGCGTCGGGTGCGCCGTGGTGACCGTCGGGGTGGGCCTCGGCCTCGCCCTGCTCATGGGTGCCGTCGGACGCGTCGGGCGGCTCTGCCTGCAGGTGGCGCTGCTGCTCGCGTGGGCGATGCCCGTCGTCGCGTCGATGACGGTGTGGACGTGGATCGTCAACTGGCGCAACGGGTTGCTCAACTGGGTGCTCGAGCAGGTCGGCATCGACGCGGCCGGGCACAACTGGCTCGTGCAGCCGCTGTCGTTCTTCGTCGTCGCCGGCGTCATCGTCGTGTGGATGAGCGTGCCGTTCGTGGCGCTGTCCATCTACGCCGGGCTCACGCAGGTGTCGCCGGAGGTGCTCGAGGCGGCCGAGATCGACGGCGCGAGCGGGTGGCAGCGGCTGCGCCACGTCATCCTGCCGCTCGTCGCGCCGGTCATCTCGATCG
Source organism: Actinomycetes bacterium (assembly GCA_023389095.1). Lineage (GTDB taxonomy): Bacteria > Actinomycetota > Actinomycetes > Actinomycetales > Dermatophilaceae > Monashia. The sequence goes on along the minus strand of JAEWFB010000452.1, from coordinate 1,749 downwards.
TCCTGCTGCTCCAGCTGATCTGGGACCTTCGCGTCTTCACCCAGGTCAAGCTGCTCCAGGACGCCGGGGGCGTCGCCAACGAGACCCACCTGCTCGGCACGTACATCTACCAGCTCGGCACGGGTGCCGGTGACTTCGGCTCGGCCAGCGCCGTGTCGATCCTCATGCTCCTGATCACCGTGGCCGTCAGCTGGTACTACGTCCGCTCCCTCATGAAGGAGGAGTCCCGATGAGCACCCACGCCCCGGCGGGGACCGCCCCGCGCACGTCCCCGCGACGCCCGACGCGTACCCCGTCGCGGCGCCCGACGCCTCCCCCGACGCGTACCCCGTCGCGGCGCTCGACGCGGCGTCGTCTCCTCACGGCCCTCGCCGTCGTCCTCGCGCTCGGGTGGGCCTTCCCGGTCTACTGGATGCTCAACTCGGCCTTCCTCGACACGGTGACCCTGCAGCGCAGCACCCCGACGTTCCTGCCGTTCGGTGGCTCCCTCGACAACTTCCGCACGATCCTGGCCGACCCGGGCTTCCTTCGCGCCCTGGGGATCTCGCTCGTCGTGACGCTGACGACCGTGGTGGCCGCGATCGTCATCGCTTTCCTCGGCGCCCTGGCGATCAGCCGGTTCCGGTTCCGGGGACGGCGCACGTTCGTGCTCGCCCTGCTGCTCATCCAGATGCTGCCGGCCGAGGGCCTGTTCATCGCGCAGTACAAGATGATGAGCTCGGTCGGGCTGCTCAACAACGTCCTCGGCCTCACGATCCTCTACACCGCTGCCGTCGTGCCGTTCACCGTGTGGATGCTGCGCGGGTTCGTCGCGGGCGTCCCCGTCGAGCTGGAGGAGGCCGCGATGGTCGACGGCCTCTCGCGCACCCAGGCCTTCCTGCGGATCACCTTCCCGCTGCTGGCCCCCGGCGTCGTGGCATCGGGCGTCTACGCCTTCCTCCAGGCGTGGAACGAGTTCACCGTGGCGCTCGTGGTCATGACCGAGGACCAGGCCCGGACCCTGCCGCTGTGGCTGCGCGGCTTCGTGCAGGCCAGCGCGACCCGCGAGACCGACTGGGGGCAGGTCATGGCCGCCTCGACCGTCGTCGCGGTGCCGGTCATCATCTTCTTCCTGCTCGTGCAGGGGCGGATGAGCAACGGCCTCGTCGGCGGGGCGGTGAAGGGCTGACATGACGACCTCCCCGGAGGCGCTGCGACGCCTCGTCCTCGGCACGCTCATGCCCGGATTCGTCGGCACGACGCCGCCGCCCTGGGTGTCGCGTGAGTACGCCTCGGGCCTGGCCGCCGTCTGCCTCTACGGCGCGAACGTCGTCGACCCCGACCAGCTGGCGACCCTGTGCGCCGACCTGCGCGCGACTGCCTCACGCCTGATCGTCGCGGTCGACGAGGAGGGCGGCGACGTGACCCGGCTGCACTACCCGACCGGGTCGACGCAGCCGGGCAACGCCCTGCTGGGCCGCCTCGACGACACCGGCCTGACGCGTCGGTCGGCCTCGGTCATCGGTACCGAGCTCGCCTCCTACGGCATCAACCTCGACCTCGCACCGGTCGTCGACGTCAACTCCGCCGACGAGAACCCGGTCATCGGCTCGCGCAGCTTCGGCGCCGACGCGGGCCACGTGGCCCGGCACTCGGCGGCCTACGTCGAGGGCGTCCAGTCGGTCGGCGTCGCCGCGTGTGCCAAGCATTTCCCGGGTCACGGCGACACCGTCACCGACTCGCACCTCGCGCTGCCGCGCGTCGACGCCG
>JAEWFB010000415.1 GCA_023389095.1 Actinomycetes bacterium | reverse complement strand
GAGAACCGCTCGCTCCCGCAGGACGGCACGCTCCTGGCCGACTACGTCTACGACCGGCTCATGGACACCTTCGTCGACAACGGCGTGAAGTTCGTGCAGTACGCGACCAGCCTCGACCACCCGACCTGGCTGCGCGGCAAGGGAGTTGCCCGGATGACCCGTGAGGACGAGCTGCCCAAGCTCAGGGCGCGCCTCAACTCCGGCCAGCCCGTGCTGCTCGGCCTGACCCAGGCCCGCGACGTCACCCAGCTCGGTCACGACCACCAGGTCGTCGCCTACGGCTGGGAGCAGGACAGCCGGTACACCTACGTCCTCGTCTACGACAACAACACCCCCGGCGTCGAGGTGCGGATCCGCCTCACAACCGTCGACGATCCCGCCGAGCGCGCCATCACCGGCAGCAACGGCAAGACGTGGCGCGGCCTCTTCGTCGGCTCGTACAGCCGCAAGACGCCGTCGTGGCTCGCCAACGGCCGCCTCCTGCACGACTCGACCGACCCTCGTATCAACGTGATCCGCGGCGGAGCGGCGTTCTGGATCCCGTCTCCCGCCGAGCTCGAGGCCGGGGGCTACCGCTGGACCGACGTCGTCGCGGCCAAGCCCGGCTCGATGGCGCACGTGTCGACGTGCCCCGGCAACGGCACGCTGGTGCGCGAGCGCGGCACCGCCGGCGTCTACGTCGTGTACGGCGGCAAGCCGTTCGGCATCCCGTCTCCGGCGTGGATGGACACCCTGCACCTCGACTGGAACGCAGTACGTGACATCCCGCTCGGCTCGCTCGCCGGGCTCCGGTCGACACCGCGCGACCACACCCTGCTGCGCGAGCAGAGCTCGGACCCGGTCTGGTACGCCGAGGGCGGCCGGATGCGCCACGTCACGAGCCCCGACGTCATGACGCGTCTGGGCCTCGAGTGGGGCTGCGTGCACATCGTGCCCGACGGCGCGCTCGCCGGACTCCCGGTGGGCACCCCGCTCACTTGACGCGCCGGGCGCGGCCACACGCGTCCGTACCCCTGGGCGGGTCGCACCCGCCCTCGCGCAGGCCGGACGCGTCGCCCTCCCGACGCGTCTGGCCCCCCGACGCCTCCCGCTCCCTCCACCCGCAACACACCGAGCAGTTGCCAACCCGTTCGGGTTATTCCAGCCGGAGTTGGCACCTACCCGGTGTGTTGCGGTATCGGCGCGTCAGCTCGTGGCGGGCGCGGTCGACGGGTCGGTCGGCGGGCGGAAGTTGCCCTTCGACTTGGTTCCGTTGATGAGCGCCGTGCTCATGCCGTAGCGCAGGACGGCGTCGGCGATGGCATCGCTGTTGACGTCGAGCGCGGTCAGGTTGACATTGGCGTACGTGTCGCACGCCTGGTGGTAGCAGGAGTCGTAGGCGACACCGGCCGTGCCGCCCCAGGTCGCCGCCTCGGCCGCGGTCTTGACGCCCTCGGCCCCGGTGAACAGGCCACCGGAGGGCACGCCGCTCGCGATGAACGGCCCGTAGTCGGAGCGTCCGGAGAAGTCGGTGCCCTTGAACGGGATGCCGCGCGAGGCGTAGAAGGCCTCGAACGTCTTCTCGATCTGCGCCGACCCGGCCGGGCCGGGACCCGCACCTTCCTTGTCGGAGTCGTCACCGTCGTAGACGAAGAACACGTGGTTCGGCGAGCCCACCATGTCGAAGTTGAGGTAGAGCGCGATGCGCTGCAGCTCGGCCACCGGCAGGTTGTTGACGTAGTAGGTGGACCCGACGAGGTTCGACTCCTCGGCCGCCCACCACGCGATGCGGATCGTGTTCTGCGGCTTGACCTTTCCGAGGTTCTCGGCCACCTCGAGCAGGGCCGCCGACCCACTGCCGTTGTCGTTGATGCCCGGCCCGGCATTGACCGAGTCGAGGTGCGCGCCGGCCATGACGACGTTGCCGGAGTTCTTGCCCGGCAGCTCGGCCAGGACGTTGGCCGTCGTCGCGGTCCCGCGCAGGGTGTCGGTCTTGAGCCGCAGGACGAGCCCGGGCGTGGTCGCGAGCTGGAAACCGAGCGACTGGTCGATGCCGACGACCCCGATGTTCTCGGTGAAGTCGGCTCCGAGCGTCCCGTTGAGCGGGCCGGGTGCGTTGTTGTAGATGACGACGCCGACCGCGCCGGCCGCGAGGGCGTTGCGTGCCTTGAGGGCGAAGGTGCACGCCTCGGGGAAGCCCGGAGGTGCCCCACGCGACACGAGGGCGATGGTCCCCGGGATGAAGCCGGCCCAGTCGGACGCGGTGCAGCCGCGGGCGTCGCCGCTCGGCGTCTTGACCGGCGCGGTGACGTCGCCGCTGCCCGAGTAGCTCATGATCGCGTGCGGCAGCATCGTCGCGAACGGCGCCACCTGCTGCAGCACCGACGGCGTCACCGACACGAACGTCTGGAACTGGAAGGGCTGGGTGGTGACGCGCCAGCCCGCGGCGCGCAGGCGTCCGGCGACGTAGTCGACCGACGCGTCGTAGCCGGCGCTGCCGGACACGCGCGTGCCTCCGTGGGCGTCGGCGATCGCCTGGAGGGCGGCCTGGTGCTCGCGCACGCCGTCGAGCGTGACGCACTCGAGCAGCAGGGCGGTCGTGTTGTTCACTCTCGTGCCACACCCGGCCGGCGGCGGGGCGGCGGTGGCGGTCGACGCGCTCAGCGCGCCGATCCCGGCGAGGACCACCGCGGCGGCAGCCGCGACGGCAGGGCGAAATGCTCGGTCCATGTGAGTGCTCCGAAGATCTCGCGCCGGGCATCGACGCTCGGACTCCGCCCGGCGACAGCGGTTTCCTTGACGTGCGTGTGGCGCGACGTCGACGACCGCCGGACCGTGCAGGCGGACCTCGTCGCCCGCCGTGTGGTGGCGACTTCCCCGATCTGACGACGGTAGCGGCCGGGCACCGTTCCTGCACAGGGACGGAACGGACGCTCTCGGCCCGGTGCCTCGAACCTCGCAGCCCGACGCCTCGTCCCGCCGAACCCGCAACACACCGAGTAGTTGCCAACCCGTTCGGGTTATTCCAGCCGGAGTTGGCAACTACTCGGTGTGTTGCCGGGCTTGGGGGTCGGCGGGGCGGAGCCGGGGCCAGCGGGACGGCCTGGGGCCGAGGCGGGGTGGGCGGGGTGGGCGGGGCGGGTGGGTCAGGCGGGGAGGCGGGCGTCGATCCAGTCGGCGATCTCGGTCTCGACCTCGTCACGGTTCGTCTCGTTGAGGATCTCGTGCCGGGCACCGGGCCAGATCGTCACGGTGACGTCCTCGACGCCGACCCGGCGCAGCTGCTCGGCGACCTCCTGCACGCCCCTGCCCTTGTTGCCGACCGGGTCCATCGAGCCGGACGCGAGGTGGACCGGCAGGGTCTTGGGGATGCGTGAGGCGACGCGGTCGGTGTTGACGGCGGCGAGGCCCTTGAGCAGGTCGACGAAGCCACCGGCCGTGAACACGAACCCGCAGTCGGGGTCGTCGACGTACTTGTCCACCTCGACGGGGTCGCGCGAGAGCCAGTCGAACTCGGTGCGCGTCGGCTTGAAGGCGGCGTTGTACTGGCCGAACGTCAGCGAGTTCATGAGGCCGCTCGCGTGCTCGTGGCCGCGCACCCGTGCCTGGGCGGTCGCGACGAGCACGCCGACGTTGCCCAGCGGCCCGGCACTGCCGGCGGTGCCGGACAGCACGAGCCCGGCGAGCGACGCGCCGTGCTGGGCCGCGTAGGACCGGGCCAGGAAGCTGCCCATGCTGTGCCCGACGAGGAAGACCGGCAGGCCCGGGTGCTCCTCGCCCGCCCGGTCGGCGACGGCGCGCAGGTCGTCGACCACGGTCTGCCACCCCTCGTCGGCCGCGAAGACGCCGCGCGTGCCGGACGTGCGCCCGTGGCCCCGGTGGTCGGAGGCGTAGACGGCGTACCCGCGGGCGGTGAGCCGCTCGGCGAACCGGGCGTACCGGGACGAGTGCTCGGCCATGCCGTGCGAGATCTGGACGACGCCCTTGACCTCGCCGTCGGGCAGCCAGCGGTTGACGAACACCTCGGTGCCGTCGGGGGTGGTCAGCGTGAACGTGCTGCTCTGCATCGTGGTCCTCGCGGGGGATCGGGGGTCCTGCGAGGACTGTATGACGCGTCGCAAGGCCCCTGCTGCATTCACGCAAGGAATCCGCAATCTGCCCTTTTCGGCGTGTCTGCGTCGTTTCAATGGAGGAAGTCGGAAGAATTCATGACGACGCAAAGACTTCGACGGTTGGCCCGATGTGGTACGTGAACCGTCACCGGGGCCCGGACTCGCACCGCGAGCCGGGCCCCATTGTCTTTCGGCCGGACGTCGACTCAGGCCGGGACGAGCAGGCTCGCGAGGAAGCCGCCCCAGGCCCGCGCCCGGACCAGCTCGTCGTGCGACAGGGGGCCGCTGACACCGCCGACCCAGAAGCTCTGGCCGCGCTCGGCCTGCCGGAAACCCTGGTGCCGCAAGGCGATCGCGGCCTGCTTGGCGGCCGAGCCGGGCATCATCCGGACGCGGACGCGGGTGTCGAACGTGAGCACCCGCAGGTCCTCGCGGGGCGTCAGGTCGTGGATCCACTCGCGGATGCCACGCCGCACCGACCCCCAGGCACCCTGGCGGGCGGCGTCGGCCCGCGTCGAGTCGCGCGACATCGAGAACGCGTGCGTCGGGCCGCCGACGAGCAGCAGCTGCACATCGTCCGGGATGGCGCTCGGCGCCTGCGTCACGGGCAGGACGCAGATCCGCGGCTGGCCCGGGTCCGGTCCCGCGCCATCGGCCGGACCGGGGCCCGTCCCGCCGGGTGGACCGCTACGGGGTGTGCTGCGTGGGTGGCCGATGCCGTCGGCGATGGCCTCGGCGATCGCGGCGGTGTTGCCGAACATGGACTCGTAGACGATCAGGATGCTCATGGATCTGCCTCCGTCATCCATCGTCGCGCCACCCCGCGGACGCCGCAGCCGAATCGTGAGCCACGAGACGACGAGCGGCCTCGCACAACGGCCGAAACCCCGCATGACGGTCAGCCGCGAGGCGATTACCGGGACTCCTGGGTCACATTCCCCTGACCGTCCGCTGGGGGCGGCCTAGCGTCGAAGATGTAGAGCCGTCAATGGAGTTCGCCATGAGAACACGTCATGTCGTCATGTTGGTCATCGGTTGCCTGCTCCTGCTGCCGGGGCTGGGCCTGCTCATCGGCGGTGGTGCCATCGGGGTGATCGAGGCGACGACGCGGGACTCCGGCGGGTGGCACTCGGTGACCATCGACCGCCTCTCCTCCTCCGGCGTCGCCGTGACCGGACCCCAGACGATGGTGCAGCTCGACGGGCCGAGCACCGTCGTCGACCGCCTCGACCTCCAGCTGCAGCTCGCGGTGACCCCGACGGACGGCGTCAACCCCGTCTTCGTCGGCATCGCCCCGTCCGCGGCCCTCGACCAGTACCTCGCGGGCGCCGCCCACGACCAGGTCGTCCGGCTCAGCCCGCAGGGCGTCGTGACCCTGCAGCAGCTGCCCGGCACCGGATCGGTCGCCCCGCCCGGATCGCAGACGTTCTGGGTCGCCAAGGCGTCCGGCGTCGGCACCCAGTCGCTGACGTGGACCGCCACGTCGGGCAGCTGGAGCGTCGCGGTCCTCAACGCGTCCGGCCAGCCGGGCGTGTCCGTGGCGGCCGTGGCCGGCGTCCGGTCCTCGGCACTCGTGCCCATCGCCATCGCGATGATCGTCGTCGGCCTGCTGATGTTCGTCGCCGGTGTCCTCCTCGTCGTGGCCGGTGTGCGCGGCAGCGACCGTGCCCGACGGGACACGGGTGCCCCGCCGCCGACCGGCGTCCCGGTCGCCATGGGCGCCGTCCCCGCCGGCGGCGGGCCTGGTCCGGACGGGACCCCGGGCAGCGGCCCGGGTGGCACCGGCCTGGCGTACCTGCCGCCGCCCGGCGCGTCCGCCGGAGCCGTCATGCCGACCCGGGAGCACCCCGTCG
>JAEWFB010000338.1 GCA_023389095.1 Actinomycetes bacterium | reverse complement strand
GGCAGCATGACGCGGGTGAAGATCTGCCAGTGGTTGGCGCCGTCGAGGCGGGCCGCCTCCTCGAGCTCGCGGGGCAGGGTGAGGAAGAACTGGCGCAGCAGGAAGGTGCCGAAGGCGCTGAAGAGGCCGGGCACGACGAGCGCCTGGACGGAGTTGAGCCAGCCGAGGCCGGAGATGATCTCGTACTGCGGCAGCAGGAACAGCTGGCTCGGCACCATGAGGACCGACAGGAACAGCCCGAAGAGCAGGCCGCGGCCGCGGAACTCGAATCTTGCGAAGGCGTAGCCGGCCATCGAGCACAGCACGAGCTGGCCGGCGACGCGTCCGAGGGTCTGCAGCGTGCTGTTCCAGAACATCTGCGTGAAGGGCAGGGTGTCGAAGACCTTGCCGTAGTTCGACCACTGCGGGTGCTTCGGGAAGATCGTCGGCGGCACGGTCATCGTCTCGCCGAGGGTCTTCAGCGAGGTCATGACCTCCCAGAAGAACGGCCCGACCATGACGACGGCGCCGAGGATGAGCACGACGTGGACGCCGATGTGCTTGGGCTGCAACGGCTTTCCCGATGCCTTGGGCACGGGGACACGGGTGGCGACGTCAGACATAGTGCACCCACTTCTTCTGGAGGCGGAACTGCAGCGCGGTCACGGCGACGATGATCACGAGGATGACGAGGGCGATCGCCGCGGCGTAGCCCTGCTGGTTCTCGACGAAGCCGCGCTGGTAGAACTGCGCGACGATCGTCTCCGTCTGCGGGTAGGCCGGGTTGGTCGGGCCGCTCATGACGAAGATGAGGTCGAAGGTCTGCAGGGCCCCGATGACGGCGAGCACCGAGATGAAGAAGACGCTCGGGCTGATCGTCGGCAGCGTGATCGACCAGAACTGCCGGACGCGTCCGGCGCCGTCGAGCGAGGCCGCCTCGTAGAGCTCCTTCGGCACGCCCTGGATGGCCGCGAGGAAGATGACGATCTGCGTGCCGAGGCCGAGCCAGATGCCGACGCCGGCGATGGCGTAGAGCGCGGTGGCGGGGTTGGACAGCCAGTTGGTGCCCTGGATCCCGACGACGTGCAGCATCGCGTTGATGACGCCGACGTCGCCGTTGTAGAGGGTGCGCCAGATGAGGCCGACCGCCGCCGGCATCGTCACGACGGGCAGGAAGTAGAGGACCCGGTACACCTTGACGCCGCGCAGCCCCTCGGTCGACAGCAGTGCCGCGACGACGAGCGCGATCGGGATGCCGAGCAGGGCGACGACGGTGAACTTCAGGGTGTTGAGGAGGGTCTCCCACAGCCGCGCGTCGCCGAAGAGCTTGGCGTAGTTGTCGAGCCCGACCCACTGCGAGCCGCCGAACGGGCCGGTCTCGGTGAAGGAGATGAGCAGCGTGCGCACGACCGGCCACAGGTAGAAGACGAGCAGGCCGAGCAGCGTCGGGGTGATGAAGACGGCTGCCCAGAAGACGTCGTTGCGCCGCTTTGCCGACGCCGGCCGACGCGTCGGGGCCCGGTGGCCGGGGGCCGGGCGCTGGGCCCGGCTCCCCGACTCGGTCCGGGTGGCGGTCGGATCCGCGGCAGTGCCGACGGTGCCGGTGGCCGTGCTGGTGGGCACGGTCACTGCTCCTTGGCGAGCGCCGCGTCCATCTGCGTGGCGAGGTCCTTGAGGCCGGTGGCGGCGTCGACCTGCCCGTTCCACACCGTGGTGAGGATGTCGGTCTGCAGCGTCGTCCACACCTTCGTGTTCTTCGAGGACGGGTACGGCACGGCGTTCGGCACCTCGTCGAGGTAGGCCTTGAGGTTGAACTGCGGCATCGCCTTGACCCAGGCCTCCTGGGTGCCGGCATAGGCGGGGATGACGGCGCCGGCGTCGGCCTGGATCTGCGCGGCCCGCTCGCCGCCGAGGAAGGCGACGAACTTCTGGGCGGCGTCCTGGTGCTTGGTCTTGGCGTAGATGACGTTGCCGAGGCCGTGGATGACGGAGATCTGGCCCTTGGGGCCCTTCGGCACCGGCGCGACGTTGACCGTCTGCTTGAGCTCGGGGACGTCGTTGTACTCGACGGCGGCCCACGAGCCGTTCCAGTACATCGCGACCTTGCCGGCCTTGAAGAGGTCGCCCGGGCTCGTGTCGGTCATCTGCTGCACGGTCGGGGAGGCGCCGTCCTTGATGAGGGAGGTCCAGAACTCGACGCCCTGGAGAGCCTCCGGCGAGCCGAACCCGCTCTTGGTTCCGGCCGCGTCGATGACCTGGCCGCCGGCGGAGGGGATCGTGTCGTAGAAGCCGGACTGGTCCTCGACGGGCGCCGCGGCACCCCAGACGCCCTTGCCCTTGTCGGTGAGGGCGCGGGCGGCGGACTGGAAGTCGGCCCAGGTCCAGTCGTCCTTGGGGTAGGCCAGCTTCTTGGCGTCGAAGAGCGCCTTGTTGTACCAGACGCCGACGGTGTCGAAGTCCTTCGGGATGCCGTAGGTCTTGCCGCCGTAGGAGTAGAGGTCGACGAGGGCCTTGGGGTACTTGGCGAGGTCGAGCTTGCCGGTGCTGATCGTCTGGTCGAGGGGCAGCAGCTGCTGGTTGGCCGCGTAGAGCTTGATGTTCGGGCCGTTCATCCAGAAGACGTCGGGCGCGCCGCCGCCGGCCGCGGCGGTCTGCAGCGTCGTGAAGTACTGCTTGAAGGGCGTCACCTGGAGCTTGACGGTGATGTTCGGGTTGGCGGCGTGGAACTCGTCGGCGATCTTCTGCATCGCCGGCGCCTGGTTCTTGTCCCAGATGCCGTACGAGAGGGTGACCGGCCCGTTCTCGGGGCCGGTCGAGCCGGAGCCACCGGTGCTGCCGCAGGCGGTCAGGGCCAGGGCGGCCAGGGGGAGCAGGGCCGTGGCGGCCAGCGTGGACGTTCGGCGCGGGATGCGCATGGGCGTCTCCTCGGACGGGGTGCACTTCATCGGGCAACCCAAGTCGATTCGCTCGTTTGTGCTTGGGCGGGTCTACAATCGAGCACATTCGATCATGTGTCAATCCGTGACGACGCCCTCGACGACGAGTGCGCCGACGCCGGTCCACTCGGCGCCACGGGTCCCTGCCGCCTACCCCGGCGCGCCCGACACAGCTGCTCGCGCCGCGGAATCCACTGCGGTCCAGGCCGATCCGCGCCCTTCACGCCGCGAGGTCCAGTTCGCGAGACGCGTGTCCGCCATCCGGACGGCCCTCGGGGCGAGAATGGGCGGGTGCCGATCCTGCCGATGCCGCGCGACCCCCGGTTCGTCACGATCCGACGCGGAGGCACCCTGACCGACGACGACCACCGGCTGCTCGCCGAGTGGGCGCTCGCGTGCGCCGGGCACGTGCTGCCCCTCTTCGAGGCCGCCGGCACCGACGACCCCCGGGTGCAGGAGGCGTTCGACATCAGCCGCCGCTGGATCCGCGGCGAGGTGCCGATGCGCGTCGCGCACAACGCGGCCTTCGCGGCCAACGCTGCCGGGCGGGGGCTGCCCGACCCGGCCCGGTTCGCGGCACTGGCGGCGGGACAGGCCGTCGCCGTGGCGCACGTCGCCGCACACGAGCTGGGCGCGGCCGCCTACGCGATCCGGGCGGCGTCCGCGGCGGCACCACCCGGGGAGGCGGAGCCGGCGCGGCTGCGCGAGCGGGACTGGCAGCGCGAGCAGCTGCCGGGCGCGATCCGCGAGCTCGTCCTCGACGACCAGCGCCTGCGCAGCCCGATCTGCTGGAACACCTTCGACGACTGATGGGACCCGTGGGAATCCGTGCTCACTCGATGACAGCGGGAGGGCCCGGGGTCGGTGGGGGCTCGAACGCGTCAGGCGCGGAGGACCTTCTCCATGGCCTTGCCCTTGGCGAGCTCGTCGACGAGCTTGTCGAGGTAGCGGATCTTCTGCATGAGCGGGTCCTCGACGTCCTGGACGCGGACGCCGCAGACGCTGCCGGTGATGAGCGAGGCGTTGGGGTTGAGGTGGGCGTCGGCGAAGAAGTCCTCGAAGGTCGTGCCGGCGTCGAGGTGCTCACGCAGCCGCGCGTCGTCGAAGCCGGTCAGCCACTCGATGACCTCGTCGACCTCGTGCCGGCTGCGACCCTTGCGCTCGGCCTTGGCGACGTAGAGGGGGTACACCGACGCGACGCTCGTGGTGAAGATCCGGCTCATCCCTCGAGGGTAGCCAGCAGCACCGACGGCCGGGCGGCTACCGGGCGGACCAGACGAAGCCGCCGACGAGCAGCATGAGGGCGAAGGCCCTCACACCGCCGAACCGCCGACGACCGGCCGGCCCGCCGGACGGGCGCTGCGACGGCTCCCCGAGCACGAGGAACAGGAGGGTGGTCAGTGGGGCGAAGGTGCTGACGAGCAGCCAGAACCACGCCCACCGGGTGGCCCGCGAGGGCTCGGGGCCCATGACGAGCAGGAGCACTGCGAGCGCCCAGACGAGGAGCGCCCCGCCGACGACCCACGACGGCAGCTCGATGCCGAACATCGAGCCGCCGGTGGGCCGCGCCGAGTCGTCGTGCACGATGCGCAGCACGCTGACGCCCTGCGCCTCGCGCAGGTTCCGGTCGATGCTGCCGACCACGACGTCCGCGGCCCCGTCACCCTGGTCGGGGCTGCTCACCTGTCGGACCGTCGTGAGCCGGTCGAACCCGCCGTCGGACCAGCGCAGGTACGCGGTGGTGTAACCCGACGCGCCCTGCGGCAGCGTGCCGGTGACGCGGACGTCGTGGACCTCCCCCGACGCGATCGCGGTCCGCAGGTCGTCCAGCGACGCAGGGTGCGTGCCGAGGAGCCCGACCGCGACGGCCACCGCGACGGCCGCCACGACGAGGGCGGCGCGGCCGAGGCCGTCGCCGACCCCTCCGAGGGGTCGGGTGGGGACAGGCGTCGGCGCCGACATGGAGCCGAACCTAGGGCACTCCGGCCGACCCGGTCTGTGATTCGGGCTGCAGGTTCGTGCAACGGCTCCGGTCGGGCGACCTGTCGTCGGACCGAACCCGCGCAGTCGGACCGAAACCGCGTCGTCGGACCGGAACCGACGCGTCAGCCGAAGGTGCGCACGAACGC
>JAEWFB010000197.1 GCA_023389095.1 Actinomycetes bacterium | reverse complement strand
GCGCCGATGCGGGTCACCGTGACGCCGGGGCGCCCGACGCCGGTGACCCTCTCGCTGCCCGCGGCCACCTACCCGATGCCCGCCGGTAGCCAGTGGCGCGTGCTGCTGACGACGACCGAGTCGACGTTCTCGAACGACCGGACGCCGGCCACCGTCCGGGTGCGCGCCGACGGCGGCCTCGTGGTGCCCGTCGCGACGGGTGCCCCCGCCGACGGCTCGGGCACCGGCGTCGACACCGAGACGCGTGTCGCCGCAACGGTGCTCGCGGTCCTGCTCCTCGTCGCCCTCGGCGGCTGGCTCGTCGGCCGGCGTCGGCGCGCGCATGTCGCGCCGCGGCCCGACCTCGCCGACGTGCCGCTCGTCGTCGACGGGCTCGTCAAGACCTACGCCGACGGGCACCGCGCCGTCGACGACGTGTCGTGGCGGGCCGAGCGCGGCCAGGTCGTCGGGCTGCTCGGCCCCAACGGCGCCGGCAAGACGACGACGATGCGCATGGTCATGGGACTCATCTCCTCCGACGCCGGCAGCGTGCACGTGCTCGGCCAGCCGGTGACGGCCGGCTCCGACGTGCTCGGCCGGGTCGGCGCGCTCATCGAGGGGCCGGGCTTCCTGCCGCACCTCACCGGCCGGCAGAACCTCGTGGCCTACTGGCGCGCCACCGGCCGCCCGCCCGAGGACGCGCACCTCGACGAGGCCCTCGACGTCGCAGCCCTCGGCGGCGCCGTCGACCGCCCGGTGAAGTCCTACAGCCACGGCATGAAGCAGCGCCTCGGCATCGCCCAGGCCATGCTCGGGCTGCCCGAGCTGCTCGTCCTCGACGAGCCGACGAACGGCCTCGACCCGCCGCAGATCGCCGCGATGCGCCCGATCCTGCGCCGCTACGCCGACACCGGGCGCACCGTCGTCGTGTCGAGCCACCTGCTCGCCGAGGTCGAGATGACGTGCACCCACGTCGTCGTCATGCACGCCGGACGCGTCGTCACCCAGGGCCCGGTCGCCGACCTCGTCGACAGCCAGGACACGACGCTCGTCGACGTCGAGGAGGGCGTCGAGCCGCACCGCCTGCACGACCTCGCCGCGGCCCTCGAGGCCGCGCCCGGCGTCACCCAGGTGCGCGTCGACACCCCGACGCGTCTCGTCGTCGTCGCCGACCTCAGCCGGGCCGCCGTCGTCCAGGCGGCCGTCGAGGTCGGGGTGCCCGTCGTCGGGGTCACCAGCCGGCGCCACCTCGAGGAGGTGTTCCTCGGGGTCATCTCCGCGGCGGCGTCGGGCAACGGCACGAGCCCGGGCGACCAGTCGGTGTCGCTCGTCGACCGACTGAGGCAGGTGAGAGCCCGATGAGCGTCGAGGGCGTCAGGCGCATCCACGACCCGCTCTCCTGGCGGGCCGAGCTCGGGCGCCAGTGGGGCCGACGCCGCACCAAGGTCGCCTTCGCGCTCGTCCTCGCGCTGCCACTCATCCTCGTGGCCGCCTTCGCGTTCGGCGACCCGCCCCGGCCGGGTGCGGCGCCCCGCTTCATCGACCTGGCCCAGGACGGCTCGGCCAACTTCATGCTCTTCACGCTCTTCGCGTCGTCCGAGCTGCTGCTCGTGCTCGTCGCGGCCCTGTTCTGCGGCGACTCCGTGCCGGCCGAGGCGTCGTGGTCGTCGCTGCGCTACCTGCTCATCGCGCCGGTGCGGCGCTCGCGGCTGCTCACGAGCAAGCTCGTCATCGGGCTGGGGTCCACCGTGGCCGCGGCGGTGCTGCTCGTCGGCTGGTCGCTGCTCGTCGGTGTGCTCGCCTACGGCTGGGCGCCGCTGACGAGCCCCACGGGCGAGTCGCTGACGTGGGGCCAGCTGCTCCCGCGCCTCGCCGTGGCGCTCGCCTACGTGTTCGTGACGCTGCTGCCGACGGCCGCGATCGCGTTCTGGATCGGGGTTCGGTCCGACGCGCCCCTCGCGGCCGTCGGCGGCGCCGTGCTCTTCACGATCGTCCTCAACATCCTCGACCAGATCGACGCGCTCGACCCGTGGCGCAACGCCTTCCCGGGCCACTACAACCGGGCCTGGCAGGACATCATCGCCCTCGACCCGCAGTGGACCGCGGTGACCCACGGCGCACTGTGGTCGCTCGTGTGGGCCGTCGCGTTCACGATGCTCGGCTACCGACGCTTCCGCCGGGCCGACATCCTCAGCTGAGCCCCGCGACCGGCCTCAGAGCTTCTTGGCCTCGGGGATGATCCGCTCGCCGACGAGCTCGAGCCAGTCGGTGCGCGAGCCGTCGAGCACGCGCATGTGCAGGTGGCTCACCCCGAGGGCCGCGAGCTCGGCCAGGTGCTCGAGCGTCGCGTCGACGTGCTCGCCGTTCGGGCCGGGGTTGACGGGACCCATGACGGTCTTCGCGATCTCGTCGTAGTCGCGCCCGAGGTCGTCGCAGTGCCGCTTGAGCACGTCGAGCTTGCGGGCGAGGTCGGGGGTGTCGAAGAGGTTGCACGCCTGGGCGTACTGGGCGACCATCCGCAGCGTCTTCCTCTCCCCGCCGCCACCGATGAGGATCGGCGGGTGCGGGCGCTGCACCGACTGCGGCGAGTTGAGCGTGCTGCCGAGCCGGTAGTGCTTGCCCTCGTACGGCTCGGTGCTGTCGCCCCACATCTGCAGGCAGATCTGCAGCGTCTCCTCGAGCCGCTCGAAGCGTTCCGCGGTGGACGGGAACGGCAGGCCGAGCCCCACGCACTCCTCCTCGTTCCAGGCCGCGCCGATGCCGAGCCACGCGCGCCCCTTGGAGAGCACGTCGAGCGTCGTGACCTCCTTGGCGAGCATGCCGGGCTCGCGGTACACGGCCGCCGTGACCCAGGCGAGCAGCTCGATGCGCTCGGTGACCCCGGCGAGGAAGCCGAGGGCCGTGTAGGCCTCGAGCATCTCCTGCTCCTTGGGCCCGACCGGACCGATCTGCCAGACGTGGTCCATGACCGAGAGCTTGGCGAAGCCGACGTCCTCGGCCGTGCGTGCCGTGCGCACGAGGTCGTCGACGAAGGTCGCGGAGCCGCCGCTCCACGTGAAGCTGGCGAGGTGCAGTCCGAGGTCCATGATCTGCACACTACGTCCGTACCGGTCACCGCACGAGGGCGCGCACGACCTCCTCGGCGACCCGGCCGGGCACCTCGAGCGGGATGCCGTGGCCGATCCCCTCGAGGGGAACCTCGCGCGTGTCGCCGCCGTTCGCGGCGTACCGCTCGAGCACGGCGCGCATCTGGGCGACCATCGGCTGCGAGGGCAGCACG
>JAEWFB010000193.1 GCA_023389095.1 Actinomycetes bacterium | reverse complement strand
TCGTGGCCACCGACGTCATCCACCCGCACGTGCCGCAGAACCGCTGGGACCAGTCCGTCGAGACGCTGGCCCGCCTGGCCAAGGCGCACGGCGTCGAGCTCGTCGCCATCGGCAACGGCACCGCCTCTCGCGAGACCGACCGCCTCGCGGCCGACCTGCTCAAGCGCCACCCCGACCTGCGCCTCACGACGGCCGTCGTGTCGGAGGCCGGCGCCTCGGTGTACTCGGCGTCGGCGTTCGCCTCGGCCGAGCTGCCCGGCATGGACGTCTCGCTGCGCGGTGCGGTGTCCATCGCGCGCCGTCTGCAGGACCCGCTCGCCGAGCTCGTCAAGATCGACCCGAAGTCGATCGGCGTCGGCCAGTACCAGCACGACGTGTCGCAGGTGGCGCTGTCTCGCTCGCTCGATGCCGTCGTCGAGGACTGCGTCAACGCCGTGGGCGTCGACGTCAACACGGCGTCCGCTCCCCTGCTGACGCGCGTCTCCGGCATCACCGGCACGCTCGCCGAGGGCATCGTCGCCCACCGCGACGCCAACGGCCCGTTCCGCACGCGCAAGGCCCTCAAGGACGTCGCGCGCCTCGGGCCCAAGGCCTTCGAGCAGGCGGCCGGGTTCCTCCGGATCCCCGGTGGCGACGACCCGCTCGACGCGTCGGCCGTGCACCCCGAGGCCTACCCGGTGGTGCGCCGGATGCTCGAGGCCGCCGGCACCGAGCTGACCGCGCTCATCGGCAACTCCGCTGCGCTCAAGGCGATCCGGCCGCAGGACTTCGTCGACGACACGTTCGGCCTGCCGACCGTGACCGACATCATCGGCGAGCTCGACAAGCCCGGCCGCGACCCGCGTCCGTCGTTCAAGACGGCGACCTTCAAGGAGGGCGTCGAGGAGGTCAAGGACCTGCGCCCCGGGATGACCCTCGAGGGCGTCGTCACCAACGTCGCCGCCTTCGGCGCCTTCATCGACGTCGGCGTGCACCAGGACGGCCTGGCCCACGTGTCGGCGCTGTCGAAGCAGTTCGTCCGCGACCCGCGCGAGGTGGTCAAGCCCGGCGACGTCGTCATGGTCAAGGTGCTCGACGTCGACGTGCCGCGCAAGCGGATCTCCCTGACGCTGCGCCTCGACGACGAGGTGCCCCGCCCGGGTGAGAAGCCGACGCCGCGCGGGGGTGCGCCCCGTCAGGGCGGCCAGCGCCAGGGGGGGCGGCCAGCGCCAGGGCGGTGGCCAGCGCCAGGGTGGTGGCCAGCGCCAGGGTGACCGGCGGGAGGCGCCCGCGAGCGGCGCCATGGCCGACGCGCTGCGCCGCGCCGGCTGGAACGGCTAGGCGCGCCGGGCCCGACCCGACGCGCCGCAGGGCCTTGTCGTCGCGGCCGACCTCTGGTCGACTGGACCCACGATGGGTCCGGCCCATCAGGGGCCGGGCCGTAGAGCGTGGTGGCCGTCGTCGAGCCGTCGGCTGCCGCGGCACAACGGAGGTGCCCATGAGCAGTGCAGCCCAGTCCGTCCCCGCGCCCACCGAGGACGCAGAGCCCGACCAGTCCCTCGCCGGGGTCCACACCAGTGCGACGTTCGACCACCCGGTCGAGCAGGTGTGGCGCCACCTCGTCAGCGGACGTGGCACCGAGGCTCTCCTCGGCCCCGGCGTGACGCTCGGCAGCAAGGGTGAGTCGTGGCACAGCGACGACGGTCCGCACGGCGTCGTCCGCAGCTGGCACCCGATGGAGCAGATCCGCGTCTCGTGGCATCCGCACGCCGACGGCCCCCTCAGCGTCGTCGACCTCCAGCTGCGTCCCGAGGGCTCGGGCACCCGGCTCGACCTCTTCCACGAGGGCGAGGGCATCGCCGAGGACGGCGCCGGCGACAAGCAACGCTGGGACGACGCGCTCGGCCGGTTCGGCTCCTCGTTGTAGGGCCGTCGCAGGGCTGGACGCCCGTCAGCGCACGACGAGGACGGGGCACTCGCCGTCGTGCAGGAGCCGGTGGCTCACCGACCCCAGGAGCATGCCGGTGAAGCCGCCGTGGCCGCGCGAACCGACGACGACCAGCCCGGCCGTCCGCCGGGTCAGCTCGGCGAGGGTCCGGCCCGGGTCGCCGTAGAGCACCTGGGTCGTCACCTCCAGCCCCGGGTGGTCCGCACGGGCGCGACCGGCCTGGCGCGCCACGCTCTGCTCGGCGTGCTCGCGGGTCGCGTGCGTGTCCTCGGTGCTGGCGCGGGCGGTCTCGGCGTAGGTCCAGGCCTCCATCGCCGCGGAGTGCGCCACGCGCACGACGTGGAGCATGGCGTGCTCGCGCTCGGCCCACGCCGCCGCGGCGTCGAGGGCGCGCTGTGCGGCGTCGGAGTCGTCGATGCCGACGACGACCGGGTGCTCCGGCCCCGGACGCAGGGCGTGTAGCACGGCCGCGCCGTCCTCGGTCTCGACGGGTCCACGGACCACGACGACGGGGCAGTGCGCGTGGGCCGTGACGGCGTACGAGGTCGATCCGAGGATGCCCGAGCGCAGGCGTCCGCGGCCCCTGCTGCCGACGATGAGCAGGTCGGCGCCACGGGAGGCGTCGACGAGCTGGCCGGCCGGGCTGCCCAGCCAGTACTGGGTGCTGATGTGCGAGGCCTCGAGGACCGAGGACGCGTGCTCGGCCCCCTCGTCGACGAGCGACTTGGCCGCCTGCTCGAGCATCGGCTCGACGTGCGAGAGGTCGACCGCCGGGAACGCCGGCACCATCGACAGGTTGACGCTGTGCACGATGGTCAGCCGGGAGCCGAGCTGTCGGGCCGTCTCCGCGGCCCACTCCAGGGCGAGCCGCGCGCTCGGCGAGCCGTCGTAGCCGACGACGACACCCTGGGCCTCGTTGACCTGGTCGACCTGGTCGTTCATGAGTGCACCCCTCCCTGGGCTGGGCCGGGCGCGCCGCTCCGGCCACCTTCATCGTCTCTCGGTGCGGTGCGGCGTGGCGGGCTGTTGTGGTGCGAGGGACAGTGTGAGGTGCGGAACAGGGGCGCCGGGATCCGTCGGCACTCGCGGAACGGCGCCCCCATCGGGTATCACGGAGGGATGAGCAGCGAACCGGAGCCGCGAACCGACGAGCTCGAGGCCGAGGACTTCGAGCCCCAGGACCCCGAGCCCGCGGAGGAGTACGTGCCCCGCGCGGGCCATGGCGACGATGCCACGGCGCGCGCGGACGAGGCCGACCTGCTCGAGCAGGAGCAGGAGGTCGGGTTCGGCGACGACGACACCCCGGACACCGCCGAGGAGGACCGCGCCTGACGCCGGACCCGACTCCCACCCCCACCGGCCGGAGCCGTCAGGGCCTCCCAGTGGTCGGTGCTCAGCCGACCGCCTTGACGGCGTCCACCTCCCCTGCGCCGTACCAGCTGTTCTGCCCACGGCCGCCCTGGCACGTCTGCAGCGCCCCGGAGTCGACCCCCGGGAAGAAGTCGTACGCCGACGTGTCGGCCGGGCACGCGATCGGGTTGACGGCGTTCTGCACCGCAGCCGACAGCGCCCCGGTGCGCTTGCCGGTCACCGACGCCGCGAGCGCGGCGACACCGGCCACGTGCGGCGAGGCCATCGACGTGCCCTGCAGGTAGCAGTAGGTGGCCCCGCTCGCGTCGATGACCGGCCGCAGGCAGCCGCCCATCAGCGATGCGGGATACGTCGACAGCACGCGCCCGTTCGGTGCCGCGGCCGTCCTCTGCAGGACCGAGTCGCCGCCAGGGGCCGCGACGTCGACGGTGGAGATGCCGAACGAGGAGTAGAACGACTTCTCGCGCAGGTTGCCCGTTGCGCTCACCCCGATGACGCCAGGTGCCTCGGTCGGGAAGACCGCGCAGGCGTTCGTCACGGTCCGCGTCACCGGAGTCGTGTTGTCGGGGCTCGTCTGGTCGAGGGTCGGGTGCGAGAGGTCGTCGGCCTGGTTGCCCTCGGCGGCGACGACGAGGACGCCCTTGTTCTGCGCGTACGCGAGGGCGCGCCGTTCGGCCGTCCAGATCGCGCGCTGGTCGGGGTCGTTCTTGCAGTTGAAGAGCCACGGGTCGGCGAAGTAGCTGTTGTTCGTGACGGCGACGCCGTGGTCGCCGGCCCACATGAAGGCGCACACGACCGCCTCGGGGAAGAAGAAGCCGGCGGCGTCCCCGGCCTTGATGCCGGCGATCCGCACGCTCGGGGCGACCCCGACGATGCCGATGCCGTTCGCTGCGGCGGCGATGGTGCCGGCGGTGTGCGTGCCGTGTCCGTTGTCGTCCATCGCGGCCACCTTGCCGGGAACCGGGGTCCCACCGACGCAGTTGACGCTGGCGGCGTCGTCGACGTTCGGCGCGAGGTCGGGGTGGGTGTAGTCCAGGCC
>JAEWFB010000156.1 GCA_023389095.1 Actinomycetes bacterium | reverse complement strand
GGCCGAACGTGTAGTTGCCGTTGCCGTCGAACTGCTTCGGCGACAGGCCACGGAAGTCACGGATGCGCGGGAGCGCGATCGTGACGAGACGGTCGAGGAACTCCCACATGCGGTCGCCGCGCAGCGTGGTGTGCGCACCGATCGGCATGCCCTCGCGGAGCTTGAACTGGGCGATCGACTTGCGGGCCCGGGTGACGACGGGCTTCTGGCCGGTGATGGCGGTGAGGTCACGGACAGCACCCTCGATGAGCTTGCTGTCGCGCGCCGCGTCACCGACGCCCATGTTGACGACGACCTTGACGACGCCGGGGACCTGCATGACGTTGGCGTGCCCGAACTGCTCCTGCAGCGCGGCCTTGACCTCGTCCTGGTAGCGCTGCTTGAGGCGCGGCTTGGTGGTGGTCTGCGTCATGTTCAGAGGTCCTTGTCCGACTTCACGGCCACGCGCACGCGGGACGCCTTCTGGCGACCGCCGCGCTCGACCGTCTCGACGCGCGTCTTGACCCGCGTCGGCTTCTTCGTCTCGGGGTCGACGACGGCCACGTTGCTCACGTGGATCGCGGCCTCGGTGTGGGTCAGGCCACCGGTGCGGGTGCCACGGGCGGTGGCGCCGGCCTTGACGTGCTTGGTGACGCGGTTGATGCCCTCGACGAGCACGCGCTGCGTCTCCGGGTACACCGCGATGACCTTGCCCTGCTTGCCCCGGTCGCCGCCGTTCTTCTGGCTGCGGCCCGAGATGACCTGGACGAGGTCACCCTTCTTGATCTTCATCTTCGCCATGGGTCAGAGCACCTCCGGCGCGAGCGAGATGATCTTCATGAACTTCTTCTCGCGCAGCTCACGGCCGACGGGACCGAAGATGCGGGTACCGCGCGGGTCACCGTCGTTCTTCAGGATGACCGCGGCGTTCTCGTCGAACTTGATGTACGAGCCGTCGGGACGACGACGCTCCTTGACGGTCCGGACGATGACGGCCTTGACCACGTCGCCCTTCTTGACGTTGCCGCCCGGGATGGCGTCCTTGACGGTGGCGACGATGGTGTCGCCGATGCCGGCGTATCGACGGCCCGAACCGCCGAGAACACGGATGCACAGGATTTCCTTGGCACCGGTGTTGTCGGCGACGCGCAGTCGCGACTCCTGCTGAATCACTGTCTAACTCCTGTCGTCGTGCTGGTTCTCACCCGGTCACCCGGGTGAGCCTTGCCGAACGGAAATGGGGGTTGGCTTACTTGGCCTTCTCGAGGATCTCGACGACGCGCCAGTGCTTCGTCGCGGAGAGCGGACGCGTCTCCATGATGAGCACGCGGTCGCCGAGGCCGGCCTCGTTCTTCTCGTCGTGCGCCTTGACCTTGGAGGTCCGACGGATGACCTTGCTGTAGAGCGCGTGCTTGACGCGGTCCTCGACCTCGACGACGACGGTCTTGTCCATCTTGTCGCTCACCACGTAGCCCTGACGGGTCTTGCGGTTGTTGCGCTCGCTGGTCGAACCGGTGGTCGCGTCCGTGGTCACGGTGTCCTTCTCGCTCATGCCTGGGTCTCCTCAGCCGGGTCGGCCTCGGCCTTCTTGTCGGCCTTCTTCTCGGCCTTCTTGTCAGCCTTCTTGGCCTTCTTCTCGGCCTTGTCGTCCTCGGCCTTGGCCGGGACGACCGGCTCGACCGGGGCCGAGCCGATGCCGAGCTCGCGCTCGCGCATCTCGGTGTAGATCCGCGCGATGTCCTTCTTGACCGCGCGCAGACGACCGTGGTTGTCCAGCTGGCCCGTGGCGGACTGGAACCGGAGGTTGAACAGCTCCTCCTTGGCCTTCTTCAGCTCATCGGCGAGCTTCGTGTCATCGAGACCACGCAGCTGGTTCGGAGCCAGGTCCTTCGTTCCGACTGCCATCAGTTGTCACCACCCTCACGCTGGACGAAGCGGCACTTCATCGGGAGCTTGTGCATCGCAAGACGCATGGCCTCGCGGGCGACCGGCTCGGCCACGCCCGAGAGCTCGAACATGACGCGACCCGGCTTGACGTTCGCGACCCACCACTCGGGCGAACCCTTACCGGAACCCATGCGGGTCTCAGCCGGCTTCTTCGTGAGCGGACGGTCCGGGTAGATGTTGATCCAGACCTTTCCGCCACGCTTGATGTAGCGGGTCATCGCGATACGAGCGGACTCGATCTGACGGTTGGTGACGTAGGCCGGCTCGAGAGCCTGGATGCCGTACTCACCGAAGGCGATCTTCGTTCCACCCTTGGCAGCACCGTGACGATCCGGGTGGTGCTGCTTGCGGTGCTTGACTCGACGGGGAATCAACATGGTCAGGCCTGCTCATTCTCGGTGCTGGCCGCGGCGGGGGCCTCGGCAGCAGCGGTCTCGTTCACTGCCGGAGCAGCGGCGGTCTCGTTGCGGTCACCACGACGGGCACGGTTCGGACGGTCACCGCCGTCACGACGCGGGCCACGCGACGGGCGCGGGGCGGCAGCCTGCTGGGCAGCCAGCTCCTTGGCCGTCATGTCGCCCTTGTAGATCCACACCTTGACGCCGATGCGGCCGAACGTGGTGCGGGCCTCGTAGAAGCCGTAGTCGATCTGCGCACGCAGGGTGTGCAGCGGGACGCGACCCTCGCGGTAGAACTCGGTGCGGCTCATCTCGGCGCCGTTGAGGCGGCCGGAGACCTGCACGCGGATGCCCTTGGCGCCGGCGCGCTGGGCGGACTGCATGCCCTTGCGCATGGCGCGACGGAAGGCCACACGGGCCGAGAGCTGCTCGGCGATGCCCTGGGCGACCAGCTGGGACACGATCTCGGGGTTCTTGACCTCGAGGATGTTGAGCTGGACCTGCTTGCCGGTGAGCTTCTCGAGCTCGCCGCGGATGCGGTCGGCCTCGGCGCCGCGGCGGCCGATGACGATGCCCGGGCGGGCCGTGTGGATGTCGACGCGGACGCGGTCGCGGGTGCGCTCGATCTCGACCGAGGCGATGCCCGCGCGCTCCATGCCGGTCGCCATGAGGCGACGGATGGCGACGTCTTCCTTCACGTAGTCGCGGTAGCGCTGACCCTGCTTGGTGGAGTCGGCGAACCAGCGGCTCTTGTGGTCGGTGGTGATGCCCAGACGGAAGCCGTGGGGGTTGACCTTCTGACCCATCAGCGGGCTCCCTTCGTGTTCTCGGGCTGGGTGACGACGACGGTGATGTGGCTCGTCCGCTTGTTGATGCGACCGGCGCGGCCCTGGGCACGCGGACGGAAACGCTTCATGGTCGGGCCCTCGTCGACGAAGGCGGCCGTGATGACGAGGTTGCGCTCGTCGAAGGCCACCGACTCCTTGTCGGCCTTGAACCGGGCGTTGGCGATGGCGCTCTCGAGCACCTTCTTGACCGGGTCGGAGGCCGACTGCGGGGCGAACGTGAGCACCGTGACGGCGTCCGTCGCGGCCTTGCCGCGGATCAGGTCCACGACACGGCGGGCCTTCTGGGGGCTGACCCGGACGTGCCGGGCCGAAGCCTTGGCTTCCATGACAACTTCCTTGGATTCGGTGGCCATCAGCGACGACGACCCTTCTTGTCGTCCTTCACGTGACCCTTGAACGTGCGGGTCGGTGCGAACTCGCCGAGCTTGTGGCCGACCATCGACTCGGTGACGAACACCGGGACGTGCTTGCGGCCGTCGTGGACGGCGAAGGTGTGGTTCAGCATGTCCGGGCTGATGACCGAACGACGCGACCAGGTCTTGATGACGTTCTTCGTGCCCGCTTCGTTCTGGGCGTCCACCTTCTTCTGAAGGTGGTCGTCGATGAAGGGGCCCTTCTTGAGGCTACGAGGCATTCCAAAGGCTCCTTATCAGCGCTTCTTGCCAGTACGACGGCGACGCACGATGAGCTTGTCGCTTTCCTTGTGGCCCTTGCGGGTGCGGCCCTCGGCCTGACCCCAGGGGCTGACCGGGTGACGTCCACCGGACGTCTTGCCCTCGCCACCACCGTGCGGGTGGTCAACCGGGTTCATCGCGACACCGCGGACGGTCGGGCGCTTGCCCTTCCAGCGCATGCGGCCGGCCTTGCCCCAGTTGATGTTGCTCTGCTCGGCGTTGCCCACCTCGCCGACGGTGGCGCGGCAGCGCACGTCGACGTTGCGGATCTCACCGGACGGCATGCGCAGCTGCGCGTAGGGGCCGTCCTTGGCGACGAGCTGGACGCGCGCACCGGCGGAGCGGGCGATCTTGGCGCCGCCACCCGGCTTGAGCTCGATGGCGTGCACGACCGTACCGACGGGGATGTTGCGCAGCGGCAGGCTGTTGCCCGGCTTGATGTCGGCCGCGGGGCCGTTCTCGATCGGGTCGCCCTGCTTGAGGCGGTTCGGCGCCAGGATGTAGCGCTTCTCGCCGTCGGCGTACTGGACGAGCGCGATGCGCGCCGTGCGGTTGGGGTCGTACTCGATGTGAGCGACCTTGGCCGGCACGCCGTCCTTGTCGTGGCGACGGAAGTCGATGACGCGGTAGGCACGCTTGTGGCCACCACCGATGTGACGCGTCGTGATGCGTCCGGCGTTGTTGCGGCCACCCGTCTTGGAGAGCGGTCGGACGAGCGACTTCTCCGGGGTGCTACGCGTGATCTCGACGAAGTCGGCGACCGACGAGCCGCGACGGCCCGGTGTGGTCGGCTTGTACTTGCGGATACCCATGTTCGTTAAGTCCTTACGATTCTTCGTCGGTCTCAGGCGCCCGCACCGAAGATGTCGATCGTGCCCTCGCGGAGGGAGACGATCGCACGCTTGGTGTCCTTGCGCTTGCCGATGCCGAAACGGGTGCGACGGCTCTTGCCCTGACGGTTCAGGGTGTGGACCTTGTCGACCTTGACGTCGAAGATCTGCTCGATGGCGATCTTGATCTCCGTCTTGTTGGCCCTCGGGTCGACGATGAAGGTGTACTTGCCCTCGTCGAGCAGCCCGTAGGACTTCTCGGAGACGACCGGCGCGATGAGGATGTCGCGGGGGTCCTTGGCGTGGATGCTCACTTGGTGGCCTCCTTGTCGGCCTCGGCACCCTTGGTGCTGCCGGCGACGAAGGCGTCGAGGGCGGCCTGGGTGAACACGATGTCGTCGGCACAGAGGACGTCGTAGGTGTTGAGCTGGTCGGAGACCAGGACGTGGACGTTCTGCAGGTTGCGGACCGACTTGAACGTCAGGTCGTCGCCACGCTCGATGACGACGAGCAGGTTCGGACGCTCGGTCACGCCGGCGAGGAACGCGGCGGCGTCCTTGGCCGAGGGGACCTCGCCCGACACGATGGCGTCGACGACGTGGATGCGCTCGAAGCGGGCCCGGTCGGAGAGGGCACCGCGCAGGGCGGCGGCCTTCATCTTCTTGGGGGTGCGCTGCGAGTAGTCGCGCGGCTGCGGACCGTGGACGACGCCACCGCCGGCGAACTGCGGCGCACGCGTCGAGCCCTGACGGGCACGACCGGTGCCCTTCTGGCGGTACGGCTTGCGCCCACCGCCGCGGACCTCGCCGCGCGTCTTCGTCGCGTGCGTGCCCTGACGAGCGGCCGCGAGCTGGGCCACCACGACCTGGTGGATCAGCGGGACGTTGGTCTGGACGTCGAAGATGTCAGCGGGAAGCTTGGGGGTCTTCGTGGCCATCTGGATCATGCACCCTTCGCAGCCGTGCGGATCAGGACGATGCCACCGCGGGGGCCGGGGACGGCACCCTTGATGAGCAGCAGGCCCTTCTCGGCGTCAACGGCGTGGATCTGGAGGTTCTGGGTCGTCTGGCGGACGCCACCCATGCGACCGGCCATGCGCATGCCCTTGAAGACACGGCCCGGCGTGGCGCAGCCGCCGATGGAGCCCGGCTTGCGGTGGTTGCGGTGCGCACCGTGCGACGAGGAGACGCCGTGGAAGCCGTGACGCTTCATGACACCGGCGAAGCCCTTGCCCTTGGTGGTGCCGGTGGCGTCGACGCGCTGGCCGGCCTCGAAGGACTCGGCGGTGATCTCCTGGCCGAGCTCGTACTCGCCGGCGTCGGCGGTGCGCAGCTCGACGAGGTGACGGCGCGGCGTCACGCCGGCCTTCTCGAAGTGGCCGGTCATCGGCTTGTTGACCTTGCGCGGGTCGATGGCACCGAAGGCGATCTGGACGGCGTCGTAGCCGTCGGCGTCGCCGCTGCGGACCTGGGTCACGACGCAGGGGCCGGCCTTGACCACGGTGACGGGCACGAGGCGGTTGTCGGCGTCCCACACCTGGGTCATGCCGAGCTTCTCGCCGAGGACGCCCTTGATGGTCTTCTGCTGAGCAACAGTCGTCATGTTCACCAACCGCCTCAGAGCTTGATCTCGATGTTGACGTCCGCCGGCAGGTCGAGACGCATCAGCGAGTCGACGGCCTTGGGCGTCGGGTCGATGATGTCGATGAGGCGCTTGTGCGTGCGCATCTCGAAGTGCTCGCGGCTGTCCTTGTACTTGTGCGGCGACCGGATGACGACGAAGACGTTCTTCTCCGTCGGCAGCGGGACGGGGCCCACCACGGTCGCGCCGGCGCGCGTCACTGTGTCAACGATCTTCCGGGCCGAGTTGTCGATGACCTCGTGGTCGTACGACTTCAGCCGGATGCGGATCTTCTGTCCCGCCATCTGATGAACGTCTCTCTCTCGCTTCTGACTGCCGGTTCCCTTGGCCTCCGACCCCCGAGGTCGGGCGTGTCGCCCTCTCCACGAGGAGAAAGTGCGCACGGAAGTGCCACTTTCGTCGTGAGTGCCCGGCCGAACCGGGTTGCATTGCGCTTCCCTCGGGCCTCCGAGAGGAGTCCTGGCGAGTCCCCGTCAGGAGGCTCTCGAGGGGCGGCGACGCCGACATGGGTCAGCGACGCGCGTCAAGCAACCTGAACAGTGTGCCAGAGCGGTACGGGCCCTATCAAATCGAGGTCGGGACCGCGCGGACCACCCCCGTCCGTGGCGCGTCGACCGTCCCCGGGATCGGCCCGGGGCGGCGTCGCCGCAGGTCGCACGTACGGATGCCGAAGGGGCCGGCCCCTCCCCCGCCGATCAGTCGGACGCGGCGTCGCGGCCCGCGTCGGGCGCCGGTCGCGCGCAGGCGGCGGTGCCGCCCGGCAGCTGGTACCGGTGGTCGGCGACCCACGTGTACACCCGCGCGGCAAGGGCCGAGACGCCCGGAGCGAGCAGGAGGTGGCCGAGCGGGCGCCAGGCCGGGGCGCCGTGCGTCACGGCGCTCGCCACGGCCCGGTGCCCCGAGCGGATCGAGCCGTCGGCCGTGACGAACTGCGCGGCCGCGTCGCAGTCCTGTGGGCTGAGCCCGACCGCAGCGAGGTCGAGCTCCTGCCACGGCCGCACGTCGTAGCGCCCGCGCCGGTCGACCCAGCGGCGCGCGAACTGCGCGCTGCGGGTGCAGAAGCCACAGTCGGCGTCGTACACCAGCGTCGGGCGGTCCGGCACGGTCAGCTCCACGCGTCGATCCTCCCACGCGCCCCGACGCGCCCCGACGCGCCCGACGCTCACCGGCGCTCACCGGCGCGCCCCGGCTCGAGGCGTCGCCGCACCCGACGCCTCGAACGTGCGAGTCGTCGGAGGGGCCGTCAGGCGGGCGCGAGGAAGGCGCTGAGCGCTCCGGCGTACATCGCCGGGTCCTCGGCACCCATGAGCTCGCGTGCGCTGTGCATCGACAGGGCGGCAGCGCCGAAGTCGACGGTCGTGGCGCCGGTCAGGGCCGAGGTGACCGGTCCCACGGTCGAGCCGCAGGGCAGGTCGCTGCGCGTGACGAAGGTCTGCATCGGCACGCCGGCCTGCTCGCACGCGAGGCGGAAGGCCGCGGCGCCGACCGAGTCGGTGGCGTAGCGCAGGTTCGTGTTGACCTTGAGCACCGGGCCGCCGTTGACGCGGATCTGGTGCAGCGGCTCGTGCTGCTCGGCGTAGTTCGGGTGCGTCGCGTGGCCCATGTCGCCCGAGGCGATGGTGGTGGCGGCGAGGGCCCGGAAGTAGTCGTCGCGGGTGCCGCCGCCGGCGAGGACGATGCGCTCGAGGACCGAGGGCAGCAGCGTCGACACGGCACCTCGCTCGGAGGTGCTGCCGATCTCCTCGTGGTCGAAGAGGACGAGCACCGGCACGTGGCCCGGCCCGGACGCCGAGGCGTCGACCATGGCGCGCACGCCGGCGTACGACGTGGCGAGGTTGTCGAGGCGCGGGGCGGCGATGAGGTCGCGGTCGCGGCCGATGCGGGCAGAGGGCTGCACCGGGTGGGTCATGACGTCCCACGCGAGGACGTCCTCGTGGTCGACGCCCACGTGGGCGGCGAGGTAGGCGGGAAAGTCGCCGGGACGCTCGCCGACGCCCCAGAGCGGCACGAGGTGCTGCTGGCGGTTGAGGGTGAGCGCCTCGTTCTGGGTGCGGTCGAGGTGGATCGCCAGCTGCGGCACCCGCAGGATCGGGTCGCTGTCGTGGAAGAGGCGCTCCTGCACCCCGGACGCCGTGCGTACCGTGACCCGCCCGGCCAGGCCGAGGTCGCGGTCGAGCCAGGAGTTCTGCAGCAGGCCGCCGTACGGCTCGACGGCGAGCATCTGCCAGCCGGCCTTGACGTGGTCGGCGTGCGGCTTGACCCGCAGGTTGGGGCTGTCGGTGTGCGCTCCGACGACGCGGAAGCCGGCGGCCGGACCGGCGCCCGAACCGTGTGCGCCGGTCGTGTCCCACGCGATGAGCGACCCGCCGCGCACGAGCCAGTGGCGCCCGGGCTCGGTCGGGAAGGGATCGGTCTCGACGACCTCGGTGAAGCCGGCCTCGGCGAGACGGCGGGCTGCCTGCTCGCAGGCGTGGAAGGGCGTCGGCGACGCGTCCACGTAGTCGATGAGCCCCTGGGCCTCGGAGTCGGTGTCGAAGGAGTGCGCCATGGCTCCCGACCCTACCCACCGCCCCCGCTCCCGACGCCGTCGGGCGCCCGGACGCGGTCGCGCCCGTGACGTGCTGGCGACGATCGGGTTGGATCGGCCCATGACCCCATCGCGCCGCGGAACCCCTCGATGAACCGGCCGCTCCGGGTCGGCGTCCAGCTGCCGGAGGTCGAGCGGCGGGTCGAGTGGCCCGAGCTGCTCACCATGGCCCGCACGGCCGAGGACGTCGGCCTCGACTCGCTCTGGCTCGGCGACCACCTGCTCTACGACCTGCCCGGCGGCCTCACCCGCGGACCGTGGGAGGTGTGGACCTCGCTCGCCGCGGTCGCCGCCGTCACCTCCCGGGTCGAGCTGGGACCCTTCGTGGCCTCGACCGCCTTCCACGCGCCGGCGATGCTCGCGAAGATGGCCGCCACCGTCGACGGCATCTCCGGCGGCCGTCTCGTGCTCGGCCTCGGAGCCGGCTGGAACGAGCGCGAGTACGCCGCCTTCGGCTTCCCGTTCGACGAGCGGGTCACGCGCTTCGAGGAGGCCTTCACGGTCATCCGCACCCTGCTGCGCGACGGACGCATCGACCACCACGGCCGCTTCCACGACCTCAGCGACTGCGTGCTCGACCCGGGCCCGACGCGTCCGGGCGGGCCACCGCTCATGCTCGGCTCGACGGGTCCGCGGATGCTGCGCATCGGGCTGCCCCACGTGGACCTCTGGAACACGTGGTGGAGCGACTACGGCAACTCCCCCGCCGCGTTCGCCCGGCTCAAGACGCGGGTGGACGCCGCCGCGGCGGAGGCCGGCCGCACCGACCCGGTTGGCGCCACGGCAGCGGTCCTCGTCCGGCTCCCCGGCGGCGCGGGCCGGGTCATGGGCGACTCCGGGTACGCCGCGTCGGTCACGCCGGTCAGCGGCGATCCCGGAGCACTGGCCGAGCACCTGCACGCGATGGCCGAGGCCGGTGCCGAGCACGTCCAGCTCGTCCTCGACCCCGTCACCGTCCAGAGCATCACCGCGATCGGCCGTGCCCTCGCCGTCCTCGACGGCTGACCGCGACCGCAGCAGTCGGGTCGAGGTGGTGCGTCGCGCCCCGACGCGTCAGGTCACCTCGGCCCGAAGCATCAGCCCCTGGCATGCGGAAGGGCCCGCCCCGCCGAAGCGGAACGGGCCCAACCGGTGGAGCTGGTGCTGCGGGTGCAGCGTCAGATCACTTGATGATCTTGGTGACGCGACCGGCGCCGACCGTGCGGCCACCCTCACGGATGGCGAACTTGAGGCCGTCCTCCATGGCGATCGGCTGGATGAGCTCGACCTTCATGTCGGTGTTGTCGCCGGGCATGACCATCTCGGTGCCCTCGGGCAGGTGCACGACACCCGTGACGTCCGTCGTCCGGAAGTAGAACTGCGGACGGTAGTTGTCGTAGAACGGCGTGTGACGGCCGCCCTCGTCCTTGGACAGGATGTAGACCTGCGCCTCGAAGTCGGTGTGCGGGGTGATCGAACCCGGCTTCACGACGACCTGGCCGCGCTCGACGTCCTCGCGCTTCGTGCCACGGAGCAGGAGGCCGACGTTCTCGCCCGCACGACCCTCGTCGAGGAGCTTGCGGAACATCTCGATACCGGTGACGGTCGTCTTGGCCGGCGGGCCGGTGTGGATGCCGACGATCTCGACCTCCTCGTTGACCTTGAGGACGCCGCGCTCGATACGACCGGTGACGACGGTGCCACGACCGGTGATCGTGAACACGTCCTCCACGGGCATGAGGAACGGCTTGTCGACGTCGCGCTCCGGCTCCGGGATGGCGCTGTCGACGGCGTCCATGAGGTCGAGGACCGACTGGCCCCACTTCTCGTCGCCCTCGAGCGCCTTGAGCGCCGAGACCTGGACGACCGGGAGGTCGTCGCCGGGGAACTCGTAGGACGAGAGGAGCTCACGGACCTCCATCTCGACGAGCTCCATGATCTCCTCGTCGTCGACCATGTCGGCCTTGTTGAGCGCCACGACGATGTAGGGGACGCCGACCTGGCGGGCCAGGAGGACGTGCTCCTTCGTCTGCGGCATCGGGCCGTCGGTCGCCGCGACCACGAGGAT
This sequence comes from Actinomycetes bacterium, assembly GCA_023389095.1. Taxonomy (GTDB): domain Bacteria; phylum Actinomycetota; class Actinomycetes; order Actinomycetales; family Dermatophilaceae; genus Monashia. Next base: position 2,063 of record JAEWFB010000156.1, on the reverse strand, counting down.
CGCGCCGTCCATCTGAGCCGCACCCGTGATCATGTTCTTCACGTAGTCGGCGTGGCCCGGGCAGTCGACGTGGGCGTAGTGACGACCCTCGGTCTGGTACTCGATGTGCGCGATCGAGATCGTGATACCGCGCTGACGCTCCTCGGGAGCCTTGTCGATGTCCTCGAACGCGAACTGCGGGTTGAGGTCGGGGTACTTGTCGTGCAGGACCTTGGAGATCGCAGCCGTCAGCGTCGTCTTGCCGTGGTCGATGTGACCAATGGTGCCGATGTTGACGTGCGGCTTGGTCCGCTCGAACTTTGCCTTCGCCACTGTGTGTCCTCCTCAGGACTTTCTAGTGTTACGCCGTACGACCAGGGCAGGACGTGGCGCGATGGGTTGGGATTTCCGAAGAAAGAGACTACCGGGATGACCCGTCGTCACTCGCCGCGGGTCTTCTTGATGATCTCCTCGGCAACGGCCTTGGGGACCTCTGCGTAGGAGTCGAACTCCATGGAGAAGCTCGCGCGACCCTGCGTCTTGGACCGCAGGTCACCGACGTAGCCGAACATCTCGGACAGCGGGACGAGGCCCTTGACGACCTTGGCGCCGCTGATGTCCTCCATGCCCTGGATCTGGCCACGACGGGAGTTGATGTCACCGATGACGTCGCCCATGTAGTCCTCGGGCGTACGGACCTCGACGGCCATCATCGGCTCGAGCAGGACCGGGTCGGCCTTGCGGATGGCCTCCTTGAGGACCATCGAGCCGGCGATCTTGAACGCCATCTCCGAGGAGTCGACGTCGTGGTAGGCGCCGTCGTTCAGGGTCGCCTTGATGCCCACGAGGGGGTACCCGGCCAGCACGCCGTACTGCATGGCGTCCTGGATGCCGGCGTCGACCGACGGGATGTACTCGCGCGGCACGCGACCACCGGTGACGGCGTTGACGAACTCGTACATCGAGCCGTCCTCGGTCTCGCCCAGCGGCTCGAAGGACACCTGGACCTTCGCGAACTGGCCGGAACCACCGGTCTGCTTCTTGTGCGTGTAGTCGTACTTCTCGACCGAGCGACGGATCGTCTCGCGGTAGGCCACCTGCGGCTTGCCGACGTTGGCCTCGACCTTGAACTCGCGCTTCATGCGGTCGACGAGGATGTCGAGGTGCAGCTCGCCCATGCCGGCGATGATCGTCTGGCCGGTGTCCTCGTCGAGGTGGACCTGGAAGGTCGGGTCCTCGGCCGAGAGCTTCTGGATGGCCGTGGAGAGCTTCTCCTGGTCACCCTTGGTCTTGGGCTCGATGGCGACCTGGATGACCGGGTCCGGGAACGTCATCGACTCGAGGACGATCTGCTCGTTCGGGTCCGACAGCGTGTCGCCGGTCGTCGTGTCCTTGAGACCGATGGCCGCGTAGATGTGGCCGGCGAGGGCCTCCTCGACCGGGTTCTCCTTGTTGGCGTGCATCTGGAACAGCTTGCCGATGCGCTCCTTGCGGCCCTTGGTCGTGTTGATGACCTGCGAGCCGGCGGCGATGCGGCCGGAGTACACGCGGATGAAGGTGAGCGTGCCGAAGAACGGGTGCGCGGCGACCTTGAAGGCCAGGGCCGAGAACGGGGCGTCCTTGCTCGGCTCACGCGTCAGCTCGACGCTCTCGTCGCCCGGCTTGTGACCGATCATGGCCGGCACGTCGAGCGGGGACGGGAGGTAGTCGACGACGGCGTCGAGCATCGGCTGCACGCCACGGTTCTTGAAGGCGGAGCCGCAGAACACCGGGTAGAGCTCGGAGGTGACCGTCAGCTTGCGGATGCCGGCCTTGATCTCCTCCGGCGTCAGCTCCTCACCGCTGAGGTACTTCTCCATGAGGTCGTCGTCGGACTCGGCGACGCGCTCGACGAGGACCTGGCGGTACTCCTCGACCTTGTCGAGCATGTCGGCCGGGATCTCTTGGATCTCGTACTTCGCGCCCATCGTGACGTCACCCTTGGCGTCGCCCGGCCAGACCAGGGCGCGCTTGTAGATGAGGTCGACGACGCCGAGGAAGTCGTTCTCCGCACCGATCGGCAGCTGCATGACGAGCGGCTCCGC
>JAEWFB010000090.1 GCA_023389095.1 Actinomycetes bacterium | reverse complement strand
GCCCGGGGCGGTCGCCGGCCCCTCGACCCAGCCCGGCGGCCTCCCGCAGGCCGACGCCCCCGCCGACGTCACGGCGCCCGACCCCAGCATCGACCGGACGCGTCCCGACGCCTGAGCGGTGCACCGGCGGGTCTGACCGGCACCCGGTCGCGCGCGTTCAGCCCTTGACGTAGGACAGCTTCTCGCTGACCTGCCCGTCGCGCAGCCGCACGACGTCGACGCCCCGCACGTGCCCGGGGGTGCCGTCGTCCTCGACCCAGTCGAACCGCCAGCGCAGCACCCCGCGGTCCCCGGCGACGAAGGACTCCTCCTCGGTGAAGCGCGGCTCGCGCGTGCCCCCGAACAGCTCCTCCCACACGGTCCGCACGGCCGCGGCCCCCTCGTGCCGCTCGCCGTCGGGCGCCGGGCCGGTGGCCTCGAAGACGCAGTCCGGCGTCATGAGCGCCATGATCGCGTCGACGTCGCCGCGCCCGAAGGCGGCGACGAACGCGGCGAAGGCGGCGTGGGTCGGCCGCCACGCGACATCGCGCCCGAAGCGCGCGAGCAGGTCGGCGCCGGGAGCACCGGTCATGGTGCGGCGCTCGCCGACCGCGCCCACCGACCGGTACAGCTCCTCGCGCTCGTCGAACCACGTCGAGACCGCGGTCACGAGCCACACGTCGAGGGTGGTGTCCCCGCCCGTCGCGGCGGCGAGGTCCCAGCCGTGCACGACGTGGTCGGCCAGCAGCTGGCGCACGTACTCGTCCATCGACTCGGTGCCGTAGGACAAGTGCACCGTCCCGCCGCTCGGCAGCGTCGCCGCGACGACGTCCTGCGCCTCCGACGCGGCGCGGGTGGCCGCGGCCACGGGGTCCGCGCCGAGGACGTCACCGTCGTAGCGGCCGCCGACCTCCTCGAGGGTCGCGCCCTCCATGAGTGGGACCGTCCACAGGTCCTCGCCGGTCACGTGGTTGACGAGGTCGCGGACCGTCCAGTCCGAGCACGGCGTCGGCCGCTGCCAGTCGTCGGGGCCCAACGCCGCGACGCGGTCGGCCCAGCCGAGCACGCTCGCCCGGTAGAGGGTCGTCAGATCGGTGTCCATGTCGGCCTCCGTCCACCCCTGCACCGACCAGTCTGCTCCGGGGCGAGGGGCGGCGTGCCGGGTTCGGCGCAACGGCGGCGCGGTCAGTCCGGCGTCGTGGGCCTCTCGGAGAGGATCTCGCGACGGGTCAGCCGAGGCGGTCCTGGGAGCGAGTCGGGGACTCGGTGGCGGCCTCGCCGATCTCGACCGCCACCTCGCGGGCCTCACGACGGTGCTTGACCACCTCGATGACCATCGGGATGACCGACACGAGCACGACGAGCAGGATCGCGTACTCGATGTTCTTCGTCAGCCCCGGGAAGATCTGGCCGAGGAAGTAGCCGAGCAGGGTGACGCTGACGACCCACGCGACCGCACCGATGGCGCTCCAACCGAAGAACCGCTGGCGGTGCATCCGCCCGATGCCGGCGACCACGGTGATGAAGGTGCGCACGATCGGCACGAAGCGGCCGAGCACGAGGGCGCGGTTGCCGTACTTGTCGAAGAAGACGTTGGTCTTGTCGAAGTTCGCCGTGTTGATGAACCGGCCCTGGCGTTTGTAGAGCGGCCGGCCGACACCGCGTCCGATCTCGTAGCCGACGACGTTGCCGAGGAACGCGGCGACGGACAGGGCAGCCATGGCGACGAACAGGTTGATCTCGACCTGGCCCGTGGCGATGAACAGGCCGATCGCGAACAGCAGCGAGTCGCCGGGGAGGATCGGGAAGAGCAGCCCGCACTCGATGAAGACGATGACGAGGGCGATGGTGAAGAACGCGGCCCCGTACTGGGACAGCAGGTACGTCGGGTCCATCCACTTCGGGCCGAGGGCCGGGACGGCGGCGAGTGCGTGCATGCGCCCAAGGGTAGGCGGTGCACTCCGGATCTCCTCAATCCGCGCTGTGCGCCTGCTGTGACCGCGGGAGCGAGGCGGCCCAGCCACCCGCCCGACGTAGACTCGGCCGGTGCCCGAGCAGCCCACCGACCCCACGGCGACGGCCGGCGTGGACGTCGGCGTGGACGTCGGCGCGGAAGCTGACGTCGGCGTCGGCGCAGGGGTCGGCGTCGGCCCCTGGGAGGGGGCCTGGCCCGAGGGGTCGCAGTGGGACCCCGAGCTGCTCGCGAACGGCGACCGCCGCAACGTCGTCGACGCCTACCGGTACTGGCGCCACGACGCGATCGTCGCCGACCTCGACACCCGCCGGCACGACTTCCACGTCGCCGTCGAGAACTGGGGCCACGACTTCAACATCGGCTCGGTCATCCGCACCGCCAACGCGATGGGGGCCCGGGCCTTCCACATCGTCGGGCGCCGGCGCTGGAACCGGCGCGGCGCCATGGTCACCGACCGCTACCAGCACGAGCACCACCACGCCGACGCCGAGGCGCTCGCCACCTGGGCCCGCGCGTCGGGGCTCGTCCTCGTGGGGGTCGACAACCTGCCCGGGTCGCTGCCGCTCGAGACCTATGACCTGCCGCGCGGCTGCGTCCTCGTCTTCGGCCAGGAGGGGCCGGGCCTCAGCGAGCCGATGCGGGCCGCGTGCGCGGTGGTGCTGCACATCGAACAGTTCGGCTCGACGCGCTCGATCAACGCCGGGGCGGCCGCCGCGGTGGCGATGCACGCCTGGGTCCGCCGTCACGTCTTCGACCAGCGCCCCTGACCCCCCCTTCTCGCAACACACCGAGCAGTTGCCAACTCGGGCTGGAATAACCCGAACGGGTTGGCAA
>JAEWFB010000086.1 GCA_023389095.1 Actinomycetes bacterium | reverse complement strand
GCCAGGCCGAGGAAGAGCCGCTTGCGCCACGCGCGCATCGTCGGCTCGGGGCCACGACTGACCGAGATCCGCGACACGAAGTAGTAGGCGCTGTCGGGGTCGACCTCGACGATGCCCTGGTCGCGGGCCAGCGCGAGGGCCCGCGGCACGTCCTGCTCCTCCTGGAACCCGAACCGCAGCGTCAGGTGGGTGATGGCGTCGTAGGGGTCGCCGAGGGGGTCGAGCTCGACGCGTTCCTCGTCCGGCACGAACGGCACGTTCTCCGAGGACGTGCTGACGATGAGGACGAGCTCGTGGATGACGTGGTTGAACGTCGCGTTCTCGCGCAGGGCCAGTGGCGTCGACTCCTTGCCCGGGTGCAGGAACACCGCGGTCCCCGGGACCTTGGAGACCGGGTCGGTGTGCAGCCAGTCGATGAACGGCTCGAGCGGACCCTCCATCTCGGTGCGCCGGTCGGTGACGAGCCCCCGACCCCGCTGCCACGTCAGCATCACCGTCGCGACGAGCGTGGCGATGACGAGGGGCAGCCAGCCTCCGTGGAACACCTTGGTCAGGTTGGCGGCGAAGTACGTCAGCTCGAGGGCGGCCAGCGGCACCCCGAGCAGGAGCAGACGGCGACGGTCCCAGCCCCAGGCGGCCTGGGCGTGGATGAGGAACAGCGTCGTCGTGATGAGGAACGTGCCGGTGACCGCGAGGCCGTAGGCGGTCGCGAGCCGCTCGGAGGAGCGGAAGAGCAGCAGCAGCGCGATGACGCCGACGAAGAGCGTCCAGTTGACCGCCGGCACGTAGATCTGGCCGCGCTCCCGATGCGACGTGTGCTGCACCGTGAGCCGGGGCAGGTAGCCGAGGCGCTCGGCCTGGCGCGACACCGAGAACGCCCCGGAGATGACGGCCTGCGAGGCGATGATCGTCGCGACCGTCGACAGGATGACGAGAGGGAGACCGAGGGCGTCGGGCGCGAGGTGGAAGAAGGGGCTCGCGGCGGCACTCGGGTCCTCGAGGATGAGGGCGCCCTGCCCGAGGTAGTTGAGCGTCAGGGCCGGGAAGACGACGAAGAACCAGGCGCGCCGGATCGGGGCGCGGCCGAAGTGCCCCATGTCGGCGTAGAGCGCCTCGGCCCCGGTGATGGACAGCACGACCGCGCCCATGGCGATGAAGGCGACGCCGGGGTGCTCGGCGACGAAGAGCACCGCGTAGTGCGGCGACAGGCCCGTGATGATCGCCGGGTCGCGCACCACCTGGGCGCCGCCGAGGATCGCCAGGACCGCGAACCACAGCGCCATGACCGGCCCGAAGAAGCGCCCGACGAGCTCGGTGCCGAACCGTTGCGCGGCGAACAGCAGCGCGATGATCGCGACCCCGATCGGCACGACGAGCTGCTCGACGCCGGGCGTCGACACCGACAGGCCCTCGATCGCCGACATGACGGAGATGGCGGGGGTGATGACGCTGTCGCCGTAGAAGAGCGAGGCCCCCAGGACCCCGAGGAGCATGACGAGGCCGTAGCGCCGGCCGCCGCTGCGGACGGCGGTACGGGCCAGCGCGGCGAGCGCCATGACGCCACCTTCGCCGTCGTTGTCGGCCCGCAGGATGAACACGACGTACTTGACCGAGACGACGAGCGTCACCGACCAGAAGACGAGCGAGATGACGCCGTAGACGTCGCCGGGTGTCGTCGCCACCGAGTTGTGGTCGACCGAGAACACGGTCTGCAGGGCGTAGAGCGGAGAGGTGCCGATGTCGCCGAAGACGACGCCCAGCGCACCGAGCGCCAGGGCCGCGAGACCGCCACGGGACCGTTCAGAGGTGTGTGCCACGAGCGTCCATCCTTCCACCGGCGGATCCGCCCACGCACCACGCCTCGACGAGGCGCCCGGGGCGCCGCGTCGCGCTACCGGACGTTCTGGGCCCCCGCGACGGCGGCGACCTCCGGCCACGTCCACTCCGGCTGCCCTCCGGCGCTCAGGGCGAACAGGCGGGTGCCGGCGGTCCAGCACAGCAGGAGCGTCGTGCCGGCGTCGGGGTGGCCCGAGGTGTGCTGCTCGTGCGCCCAGACGGCATCGGCGCCCGGGACGTCAGGCGGTTCGACATCGCTCTCGGAGTCGAGACGGACCTGGCTGTGCAGGTTGGCCAGGAACGCCGCCGGGACCACGGCCAGCGCGGCCCGGGCGTCGTCGGGGCTCGCGGTCGGGACGAGCTGGAGCCACAGGCTGCGGCGCTCGGACCGGAACGAGCGCCAGGCGGTGATGCTGCCGTTCGCCGCCGCGCGCTCGGCCCACGGCTCGGCAGGCTTCTGCCGGCCGGTGCGCCACGTGCGCTCGTCGAGGACGCTCCAGTCCCCGCCCGGCAACGTCGCGGTGTCGACGAGGGAGGACAACGCGTCCTTCCCGCCGGCTTTGGGGCCGAGCTGGCTCAGGACGAAACGCAGACGCGAGGGCACTCGCCCAGCGTGCCACGCCACGGGCCCCGTCCGGGCAGGCGCGCCCGATCGACCACGACGCCCTCAGGTGCGCCGCAGGAAGCGGTAGAAGAAGCCGCTGAAGACGAGGACGATCCCGACGTTGACCGCCAGGCGTTCCCAGAAGTGGTTGCGGAAGAACAGCACGTCGACCGTCACGACGACGACCACGAGCGCCAGCACGTAGAGCGCGATGACACCGGAACGTCCCACGCTCCCAGTGGAACGCCGACCGACGCCTCCGCGCAAGGGTGCACCCCGGCGCACCCCCGATGCACCCCCGGCGCACCCCGGCTCACCCCCGATGCACCCCACGCGTCCGCGGTCCCCGGGATGAGCGGCCGGAACGAACCGCCGAAACAGCGCCCGTGCGTCCGAACCACGGTTCGGTCCGGCCACTCGACCCGTCGGCAGGGTCGAGTGGCCCGGTCAGCCGGGAGCAGGTGGTGTCAGCGGGAGCGGCGCGAACCGGCGCGGGTGCCGGCCGAGAAGGCGGCGGCGCTGCCGCCGCTGCTCGTCGAGTACACGGTCGTCGAACCGCCGCGACGTTCGCCGCCCTCGCCCGCCGGCACCCGGATGC
>JAEWFB010000111.1 GCA_023389095.1 Actinomycetes bacterium | reverse complement strand
CCTCGGGGCGTCGGTCGAGCGCCTGCGCCACCGGCGTCGGCGGGCCGGTCAGCGTCGCGTCGAGTGCAGCGAGCGTCAGCTTGTCGACGCGGAGCGCGCGGGCCATCGGGTGGCGGCGGAGGCGGTGCACGAGCTCGGCGTCGCCGAGCAGCAGGCCGCACTGCGGGCCGCCGAGCAGCTTGTCGCCCGACGCGGTGACGACCGAGGCGCCCGCCCGCAACGTCGAGTCGGCGTCGGGCTCGTCGGGCAGGCGCGGGTGCGGCGCGAGCAGGCCCGAGCCGATGTCGGCGACGACCGGCGGGCCGAGGGTCGCGAGCTCGGCGACCGGGACGCTCGAGGTGAAGCCCTCGACGCGGAAGTTCGACGGGTGCACCTTGAGCACGAAGGCCGTTCGCTCGCCGATCGCGTCGGCGTAGTCGGACAGGCGAACCCGGTTGGTCGTGCCGACCTCGCGCAGCCGCGCCCCCACCGACTCGACGAGCTCGGGGATGCGGAAGCCGTCGCCGATCTCGACGAGCTCGCCCCGCGCGACGACGACCTCGTGGTCGGGCGCGAGGGCCCGGGCGACGAGCGCGAGTGCCGCGGCACCGTTGTTGACGACGTGGACGTCTCCGGCGGCCGGCACCGCACGCCGCAGGGCGTCGAGGGTGGCCGTGCCGCGGCGGCCGCGGCGACCCGTCGCGAGGTCGAGCTCGACGTCGGTGGCCCCCGCCGCGATCGTCACGGCCTCGACCGCCGCGCCGGACAACGGAGCCCGACCGAGGTTGGTGTGCACGACGACCCCGGTGGCGTTGACGACCCGGCGCATCGACGTCGGGGCGTGCGGCAGCCGGGCCAGCACCTCGCCGACGACGTCCTCGGGCGCCACCTCGCCGGACCGGCAGGAGCCCAGCACCTCGACGACGACCGCCTTGACGCGGTCGCGGCCCAGGCGTCCGGCGGCCGTGGCGACCCCCGCGTCGGCGAGCACGGCGTCGGTGCGGGGCACCCGGCGTCGGGGGTCCTGCATCGCGACCTCCCTCGGACGGGCTCGACGTTCGGGCGGGACGTGTTGGCGGAGGCGGACGGGAATCGAACCCGCCTGACCGGGATACCCGGTCACTACGGTTTTGAAGACCGCGCCCGTCACCAGGCGGGAAACGCCTCCGCGGCGACCCTACCCCGGCCACCACGCCGGCGGTCGACGCCCGCGCCCGACCCGGTGCGGTGGCACGATGACGAGGTGACCGCCCCGACGACACCGACGACACCGGGCACGCCCGTCCCCGGCCCGGCCCTGCGGCTGACGCAGTACGCCTCCGGCGGCGGCTGCGCGTGCAAGGTGCCACCGGGCGAGCTCGAACGCGTCCTCGGCACGCTGACCCCGGCCGCCGGGCCCGACCTCCTCGTCGGCGTCGACACGGGCGACGACGCCGCGGTGGTCCGCCTCGACGGAGACCGCGCCGTCGTCGCGACCACCGACTTCTTCACACCCGTCGTCGACGACCCCTACGACTGGGGACGCATCGCCGCGACGAACGCGCTCTCCGACGTGTGGGCCATGGGCGGCGAGCCGCTCGTCGCCCTCAACCTCCTCGCGTGGCCGCGCGACCGCATCCCCTTCGACCTCGCCGCCGAGGTGCTGCGGGGCGGTGCCGACGTCGCGCGGGCCGCAGGCTGCCACCTGGCCGGCGGGCACAGCATCGATGACCCCGAGCCGAAGTACGGCCTCGCCGTCACGGGCCTGGCCGACCCGAACCGCCTGCTGCGCAACGACGCCGGCGAGCCGGGGCTGCCGCTGACCTTGACCAAGCCACTGGGCCTCGGCGTGCTCAACAACCGTCACAAGGCCACCGGCGAGGTGTTCGAGGACGCCGTCGCGGTGATGACCACGCCCAACGGCGACGCGTCGCGCGCGGCCCTCGCGGCCGGAGTCCGGTGCGCCACCGACGTCACCGGGTTCGGGCTGCTGGGACACCTCTACAAGCTGTGCCGGGCCAGCGGCGTCGGGGCGGTCGTCGACGCCGCGGCCGTGCCCTACCTCGACGGCGCGCGCACCTCCTTCGCTGCCGGCTACGTGCCGGGCGGCAGCCGCCGCAACCTCGACTGGGTGCGCCCGCACGTCACCTCGGCCGTCGACGAGGACGAGCTGGTGCTGCTCGCCGACGCGCAGACCTCCGGCGGCCTGCTCGTCGTCGGCGAGCTGCCCGGTCATCCCGTCGTCGGCCGGCTCGTCGCCCTCGACGACCAGGCGCTCGACGGCCGCGCGATGGCGGTCCGGTGAGCACCACGGACGAGGAGGACGCGGTGGCGCAGGCGCCCGGTGCCGACCAGCCCGTCGATCCCGACGTCGACCTCACCGTCCCGACGCAGCGCCGCGAGTGGGGCGCGCACCGCTTCGTCCTGCCGGCCATCGCCGTCGGCGGCGTGCTCGGCGCCTGCGCCCGCTACGGGCTGGCCCAGGCGGCGCCCGCCCAGCCGGGCAGCGTCCCGTGGACCACCCTGTCGATCAACGTGTCGGGCAGCCTGCTCATCGGCGTGCTCATGGTCTTCGTCGTCGAGGTCGGCGGCGCGCACCCGCTGCTGCGCCCGTTCGTCGGCGTCGGCGTCCTCGGCGGCTTCACGACCTTCAGCACGTACACGTCGGAGACCACCGTGCTGCTCCACG
>JAEWFB010000045.1 GCA_023389095.1 Actinomycetes bacterium | reverse complement strand
CTTCGGCCCGTCGATCCCCGTCATCACCCTCGTCATCGCCTTCGCCCAGTGGCCCGAACCCGCGCGCATCACCCGTGCGCTCGTCCTCGTCGAACGGGAGAAGCCCTACGTCGCGGCAGCCCGGGTGCTCGGGCTCCAGCGGATGTCGATCATCACCCGCCACGTCGTGCCCAACATCCTCCAGCAGGTCCTCGTCGTCGTCCTGCTCCTGCTCGCCCAGGCCGTGCTGCTCGAGAGCGCGCTGTCGTTCCTCGGGGCCGGCGTCCAGCGCCCCTACCCGACGTGGGGCGGCATCATCTCCGACGGCCGCGAGCTCTTCGTCACCGGCAAGTGGTGGCTCGTCACCGTCCCGGGCGTCGTCATCGCCCTGCTCGTGGTCGGCGTCAACCTCATGGGTGACGGCCTGCGCGACCGCGTGCGCCGCTCGAAGGGAGACCAGTCATGAGCGTCCTCGAGGTCAACGACCTGCAGGTCGAGCTGATGGTCGGCGACAGCAAGGTCATCCGGGCCGTCGACGGGGTCAGCTTCCACATCGACCGGGGCGAGACCGTCACGATCATCGGCGAGTCCGGGTCGGGCAAGTCGACGACGGCCATGGCCATCCTGCGGCTGCTGCCCGACGACCTCGCGGTCATCTCCGGCGAGGCGCGCATCGGCGGCCAGGACGTCACGGGCCACCGCAAGGTCATCAACGGGCTCCGGGGCCGCACCGTCGCCCTGATCCCGCAGGACCCGATGACGGCGCTCAACCCGATCCGCACCGTCGGCCGGCAGATGTCGGAGGCCGTGCGCATCAAGTACCCGAAGCTGAGCAGGGCCGAGGCGAAGGCCCGGTCGCTCTCGCTCATGGAGCAGGTGCACATCCGCAACCCCGCCAAGCAGTACGACGCCTACCCGCACCAGCTCTCGGGCGGCATGCTCCAGCGCGTCCTCATCGCGATGGCCGTCTCGACCGACGCCGACCTTCTCGTCGCCGACGAGCCGACGAGCGCCCTCGACGTCACCGTCCAGGCCGGCATCCTCGACCTGCTCCTCGAGCTGCAGGAGCAGACCGGTGTCGCGATGCTGCTCATCACGCACGACCTCGGCGTCGCCCGCCTCATGAGCGACCGCATCCACGTCATGAAGTCGGGGGTCTTCGTCGAGGGGGGTCCGGTCACCGACGTCGTCGACCACCCGCAGCACCCCTACACCCAGAAGCTGCTCGGGGCCATCCCCGAGCTCGGGCCCTGGCAGGACCCGGCGGTCAGCACGTCACCCGACGCGCCGAACGCGCCCGACGCGTCGAACACGCCCGACGCGTCGGGCGCACCCGGGGCAGGGGCCACGGGCGACGCGTCCGACCCGTCCGCCGCCACGCGCGTCAAGGAGGCCAGCCATGGCTGAGGACCTGCTCACCGTCAGCAACCTCGTCGTCGAGTACGGCACCGGCAAGAACGTCTTCCGCGCGGTCGACGACGTCTCCTTCAGCGTCCCGCGGGGCGGCACGCTCGCGATCGTCGGGGAGTCCGGCTGCGGCAAGTCGACGATCGCCAAGGCCCTGGTCCGGCTGCTCAAGCCGACCTCCGGCGCCATCGACCTCGACGGCACCGATCTCGCGCAGCTCTCCGAGAAGCAGCTGCGGCCGCTCCGGCACCGCGTGCAGATGGTGTTCCAGGACCCGTACGGCTCGCTCGACCCGCACCTGACCGCGCAGGAGATCGTCGCCGAGCCGATCGCGGTGCGCGGCGAGAAGTCGCGGAAGGTCCAGCGCGCCAAGGCCGCCGAGCTCATCGACCGCGTCGGCCTGCCGAAGACGGCACTGGACCGCAAGCCCCCGGAGTTCTCCGGCGGCCAGCGCCAGCGCATCGGGATCGCCCGGGCCCTCGCGTCCGGCCCCGAGCTGCTCGTGTGCGACGAGGCGACGAGCGCCCTCGACGTGTCGGTGCAGGCGCAGGTGCTCGAGCTGCTCGCGGACCTCCAGGCCGAGACCGGGCTCACCTACCTGTTCATCTCGCACAACCTGGGCGTCGTGCGAGCCATCTCGCAGGACACCATCGTCATGCGCGCCGGGCGCATCGTCGAACGAGGGCGCACCGACGACCTCCTGTCCCGGCCGCAGGAGGACTACACCCAGCGCCTGCGCCGTTCGGCCCTCGAGCCCGGGCTCATGACGGGCATCAAGCCGCGCCACCTCATCCGCCACATCGCCGCCTCGCGGGCGGCCGAGACCGAGAAGGCCTCATGACCCTCCCCGCCACCGACCTCCCCGGCCTCGAGCAGCCGCTGTCCCGGCTCGTGCTCGGCACCATGACGTTCGGCGACACCGTCGACCTCGACACCGCGCGCACGATGGTCGACACGGCCCTCGACGCCGGCGTGACCTCCCTCGACACCGCCAACGGGTACGCCGCCGGCCGCAGCGAGGAGATGATCGGCGAGATCCTCGCCGGCCGCCGCGACGCCGTGACGCTGGCGACGAAGGCCGGCATCTACCCGGGCGACGCCGGGGGAGAGCCCCTGCTGTCGGCGCCGGCCCTGCGCTCGTCGCTCGAGGCGAGCCTGCGCCGGCTGCGCACCGACCACGTCGACGTGTACTACCTGCACCAGCCCGACCGCTCGGTGCCGATCGACGAGACCGTCTCCGCCCTGGGTGACTTCGTCAAGGAGGGCAAGGTCCGCGCCATCGGCGTCTCCAACTTCTCCGCCTGGCAGATCGGCGACGTCAACATCGCGTGCGACGCCTTCGGCACGCCGCGTCCGGTGCTCGCCCAGCAGCTCTACAACCTCGTGGCCCGACGCATCGAGGCCGAGTACGCGGAGTTCGCGACGACGAAGGACCTCGCGACGATCGTCTACAACCCGCTCGGTGGCGGCCTGCTCACGGGTCGCCACTCGTTCACCGAGTCGCCCACCGAGGGGCGCTTCGGCTCGTCGGCGCTGTCGACGATGTACAAGGACCGCTACTGGAACGCCGAGACGTTCGCGGTCATCGACGCCCTGTCGTCCGTCGCATCGGGCGCCGGCGTCACCCTGCCCGAGCTCGCGCTGCGCTGGCTGCTGTCCAAGCCGGTCGTGTCCGCGGTGCTGCTGGGCGGGTCCAAACCACACCAGCTGGAGGCCAACATCACTGCTGCACAAGCCGGTCCGCTGCCCGACGACGTCGTCGCCGCGTGCGACGAGGCAGGCGCGCCCCTCATGGGCTCGATGCCGGGGTACAACCGATGAGCCCGGCGACCGACGGCGGCCGGACGGCGATGGAGCGCAGCCGTGCCCGCGTCCTCGACTTCGCCCGACGGGTCCGCTCCCGTGAGCCGATCCTCGGATACTGGGTCATCATCGACTCGCCGGTGTCGACCGAGCGGCTCGCCCGCGTGGGCTACGACTACGTGTGCTTCGACGCCCAGCACGGCCTCCTCGACTACAAGGGCATCCTGTCGGGCATGCAGGCCATCGACGCGGGCGGCGAGTCCGTGGGCATGGTCCGGGTCGGCGCTATCGACCCGTTCCTCATCGGCCAGGCACTCGACGCCGGTGCCGCCGGCATCATCGTGCCGCTCGTCAACACCGCCGAGGACGCCGCCCGGGCCGTGTCGTACGCCAAGTACGGGCCGGAGGGTGTGCGCTCCTACGGGCCGATGCGCTCGCAGCTGCGGATCGGCCCGAACCCGGCCGACTCCAACGAGGCGACCGTCGTGCTCGCGATGATCGAGACGCCGCAGGGACTCGAGAACGTCGAGGAGATCGCGGCGACCCCCGGCATCGACGGCCTGTACATCGGCCCCTCCGACCTGCGGCTCGCCGTCGGTGGCTCGACGTCGACCGACCCGGCCGTCGACGACGTCTTCGAGGCGGCCGTCGAGCGCATCCTGCGCGCGGCCGAGTCCGCGGGCATCGCCGCCGGATTCCACACTCCCGGTGGGGAGGTCGCGGCCAAGCGCCTCGGCCAGGGCTTCACCCTCGCGACCGTGTCCTCCGACCTCGTCCACCTCGAGCAGGCCGCCGCCGCTCACCTGCGGGCGGCCCGGGGCGAGTCGTGAGCCTCGCGGCGGAGCCCGTCGCGGACGGCGTCGTGCGGGTCGGGGACGAGGCGTCCATCCCGCACGCGTTCCCGACGGCGCTGCTGCCGACGCCCACGGTCCAGTGCCACGCCGCCAACCTCGCGTGGCTGCCGGACGGCGACCTCGCGTGCGTCTGGTTCGGCGGCACCCAGGAGGGCGTCGCCGACATCTCGGCGTACCTGTCCGTGCTGACGGCGGGGTCGGACGCGTGGGGCGAGCCGGTGCGGCTCAGCGACGACCCGACCCGCTCGGAGCAGAACCCGGTGCTCTTCAGCGCTCCCGACGGTGACGTGTGGCTGCTGTACACGGCCCAGCTCGCCGGCAACCAGGACACGTCCGAGGTGCGCCGACGCGTGTCGCGCGACGGCGGCGTCACGTGGGGCGAGCCGACGGTGCTCTTCCCGGCCACCGACCGCGGTGGCGTCTTCGTGCGCCAACCGCCGGTGGTGCTCCCGGCGGGTCGCATCCTCGTGCCGGTCTTCAACTGCGTCACGGTCCCCGGTGAGAAGTGGGCCGGCGACGCCGACACCTCGAGCGTGCGGGTCAGCGACGACGGCGGCGCGACGTGGGCCGACGTCGAGGTGCCGGGTTCGCTCGGCTGCGTGCACATGAACCTCGTTCTGCGACAAGACGGCTCGCTGTGGGCATGCTTCCGCAGCCGGTGGGCCGACCACGTGTACGAGACCACCTCGGTCGACGGGGGTTCGACGTGGGCCGAGCCCGTACCGACGCCGCTGCCGAACAACAACTCCTCGATCCAGGCCGCTGCGTTCGGTGACGGGCGGGTCGCCCTCGTGCTCAACCGAAGCAGTGCCGCCGACGCCACGGCGCGCCGGGTGTCGCTCTACGACGAGATCGACGACGACGGCATCCGCGACGGCGTCGACGGCCCGGTGCTCGCCGACGTGGACCGGGCCGACGCCTCGAACCTGCCTGCGGCGTCGGACTACCCGACCATTGATGACTCGCCGCGCACAGCGTTCTGGGGTGCACCTCGCGCGCCGATGACCCTCGGGGTCAGCGTCGACGACGGCCGCACGTGGCCGGCGCTGCTCGACGTCGAGACGGGCGACGGGTACTGCCTGTCGAACAACTCGCGCGACGGCCTCAACCGCGAGCTGTCCTACCCCTCGGTGCTGCCGGGCCGCGACGGCGACCTCCACCTGGCCTACACGTGGCACCGCCGTGCGATCCGGTACGTGCACGTGCCGGCCGACGCCGTCGACGGGCTCGTGCACGACGCGGCGACCGCCTCCGGACCGGCGTGACCGCGGCGGCAGGCGGACCCCCACCCGGCGGGGTGCGCCGAGCCGGGTCCCGCACCGCCGTCGTCACCGGCGCCAGCTCGGGGATCGGGCTCGCCGTGGCCGTCGACCTCGTCGACGCCGGGTGGCACGTCATCGGCCTGAGCCGCACGCGCGGGTCGCTGCCCGACGGCGCCGACTGGCTGGGCTGCGACCTCGCCGACGTGACCTCCGTCGACGCCGCCGTCTCGGCGGTTCGGGCGTCCGGGGCCGACGGGGTGGACGCCATCGTCCACGCCGCCGGCCTGCAGCACTCCGGCCGCCTCGGCTCGCTCGACCACGCCGGCGGTGAGCGGATGTGGGCCGTGCACGTCCGCGCCGCCGAACGGTTCGTCGACGGGCTCGCCGACCACGTCGTCGACGACGGACGGGTCGTGCTCGTCGGCAGCCGCACCATGACCGGGGTGCCGGGCAAGAGCCAGTACGCGGCCACGAAGGCCGCGCTCGTCGCCCTCGCGCGCTCCTGGGCCGCCGAGCTCGCACCCCGGCGCGTCACCGTCAACGTCGTCGCGCCGGGGCCCACCCGCACCGCGATGCTCGAGGACCCGAACCGCTCCGCGACGCCACCGGTCGTGCCGCCGCTCGGCCGCCTCGTCGAGCCGGCCGAGGTCGCGGGCCTCGTCCGCTTCCTCCTCGAGCCCTCCGGCGCCATGGTCACGGGGCAGACGCTCGTCGTCTGCGGCGGCGCGTCGCTGCCCTGACGTGTCGCGGCCCCAGCGCACCGGTGCGGTCAGCCCGGTGGTCGGCGCGTGACCCAGCCCCGCTCGGAGGCCTCCCAACCCAGCTGCATGCGCGTCGTCGACCCGGTGAACTCCATGAGCGTCTTGAGGCGGCGCTGCACGGTGCGGCCGCTCATCCGTAGCTGGCGACCCACGGCCTCGTCGGTGAGCCCGCTGAGCATGAGCGAGAGCAATGCGGCGTCGAGACTGTCCGGGCCCGGGGTCGTGCCCTCGTCGACACCGCCCTCGGGGCCGAGCACGACGGGTACGCCTGCGGCCCAGACCGACTCGAACAGCGTCACGAGCGAGCGCACGAGGCTGGGGGCGCGGATGACGACCGCGGCCGCGTCGTAGCCACGGACGGAGAGCGGGGCCATCGCCACCGCACGGTCGATCACGAGCAGCTTGGTCGGCACCTTGTCGACGGTCCGGATCAAGGCGTTGGCGCCGAGAGCGTCTCGCGCCTCACCGGCCGTGGCCGCGTTCTCGAGGGCTCCCCGCTCGATGACGACGCGGAAGCTGACGCCGCGGCCGAGCGCCTGCTGCTCGGCCTGGTTGTCCTCCGGGTTGACGGCAACGGGCTGGGCGTCGACGAAGGACAGCACCTCGTCACGAGCACCCAGCTCGAGCTGGAGGAACCGGCCGCGGACGGCCTCGGCGCCGAGGGCGACCTCCACGAGATCGCCGACATCGGCGTGGTTGACGTCCTGACGGAAGATCTCGGTGAGCATCGCCACGGAGGTCTCGGCCCGGGACAGGTCGTGCCGGCGGGAGTTGAGCAGTCCCTGGAGGGCAACGTCGGGTGCCGTAGGGAACCACAGGGGAGGGTCGCCGCGAAAGGTCGAGACCTCGACGAGCCCCAGGTCGCGCAGGGAACGCAGGACCCCGTGCACCTCGTCGACCGGGCGCCCCCATCGCTCGGCGAGCGCCGGTTCGGTGCCCCCGCCGTCGACGACGAGCGACTGGTACTGGTGCTGCTGGGCGGCGCTGAGGCCCAGGGCGGTGAGGTCGACGTGCGGCGTCACGGCCGGCCCCCTCGCGCGCCACGCCGGGCCGAGGGGCCGGGGCACAGATCTGTCGAGAAGACGACATGTCGGGTCTCCGCCCGACTGAAGGGCTTCCGCGCCCTGCTCGTCACTTGACACCCTCCTCTCGGTGCCGGCCCTCGCACCCCCGAACCGGAGGGCCGGTGCCGGCAATGATGCCGGATCAGGTGTCGTGCCGCGCCCCCACCCGGGCCCGCACCCGGGCTCCATCTCCCCACGGAGGTCCCTCCATGCGCCGACCAAGGCGTCGTCAAACCCTCGCGTCAGCCGGCATCATCGCCATCGCCGCGACCGCCCTGTCCCCGTCCGTCCTCGGAGCCTCCGCGGCCGCGGCCGCTGACTCGAAGCCCATCGTCGGCTCCGCCGGCCAGGCTGCCGCCCACTCGGCGGCCACGGTCACCCTCATCTCGGGCGACCGCGTCCGCGTCTCGCGCACCGTCGACGGCCAGCCCGTCGCCCAGCTGCTCCCGGCAGAGGACGGCACCGTCCCCGACTACGAGACGCTGCGTGACGGCGACAACCTCTACGTCTTCCCGACCACGGCCAGCAGCGCCATCGGGGCCGGCCTCGTCGACCGCGAGCTGTTCAACGTGACGGGCCTGGTCGCGGCCGGCTTCGACGACGCCCACGCCGACTCGATCCGCGTCATCGCGCAGTACGACGAGGGCAGCCGCACGGTGTCCGGGTTGACGCCGGTGCCCACGGGGGCGAGTGGGAGCACCGCGCTCTCGTCGGTCAACTCCCTCGCGTACTCCGTGTCCAAGGCCGACGTCCGCGCGGCCTGGGCCGAGCTGACCGACACGGGCTCCGGCAGCGGCACCGGCCTGGCCAAGGTCTGGCTGGACCGCCCGGTCAAGGCGACGATGGCCGACTCGACGGCGCAGATCGGTGCCCCGGCCGCCTGGCAGGCCGGCATCGACGGCGCGGGCAGCACGGTCGCGGTGCTCGACACCGGTGTCGACGCGCAGCACCCGGACCTCGTCGGCCGGATCACGGCGACCAGGGACTTCACGGACTCCGCGTACGGGACCGAGGACAAGGTCGGGCACGGCACGCACGTCGCCTCGACGATCGCCGGCACCGGCGCGGCCAGCGGAGGCAAGGAGCGTGGCGTCGCGCCCGGCGCCAAGCTCATCATCGGCAAGGTGCTCGGCGACTCCGGTGGGGGTTACGACTCCGACATCATCGCCGGCATGCAGTGGGCCGTGGCCAGCCACGCAGACGTCGTCTCCATGAGCCTCGGCAGCACGGCTCCGGCGACGGCCTGCGACGACCCGATCGCGCAGGCGGTCGACGAGCTGTCGCGGTCGAGCAAGAGCCTGTTCGTCATCGCGGCGGGCAACATGGGCTCGCGGCAGAACACCGTCTCGAGCCCGGGCTGCGCCACCTCGGCCCTCACCGTCGGCGCCGTCGACTCGACGAACGCCACGGCCTACTTCTCCAGCCGCGGCCCGGTCGGTGGAAGCCACCTCGTCAAGCCCGAGATCGCCGCTCCCGGCGTCAACATCCTTGCCGCTGCAGCCGGCGGCCGCGGCCCGTACGCGTACCGGACGATGTCGGGCACCTCGATGGCGACCCCGCACGTCGCCGGCGCAGCAGCCCTCGCCAAGGAGGCCAACCCGTCGCTGACGGGGGCCGAGATCAAGAGCCTGCTCACCTCCTCCGCGGACCCGACGGTCGCCGCGCCCGCACAAGAGGTCGGGACCGGCACGCTCGACGTGCGTCGGATGTTGTCGCAGACCGTCGTCGGCCAGTCGAGCGTCTACGGCGGGGCGTTCGCCTACCCGCAGACCAAGGAGTACAGCGCCAAGAGCCTGACCTACACCAACCGGGCCGACAAGCCGGTCGACCTGCGGCTCGACGTCGAGAAGGTCACCGGCAACGACGGCAGCGCAGTGAACACGCCGCTCGTGCGTCTTCCCCAGCACGTCGTGGTCCCGGCGCGTGGCAGCGTCGAGGTCCCTGTCACCGTGCAGCTCGGGGCGAACATCCCGAGCAGCGCCCTCGGGGACATCACGGCTCGGATCGTGGCGACCGACGGCACCCAGCGCGTCTCCACGGCGTTCGGGCTCTACGCCAACGCACCCGCGGTCAAGGTCACGGTGAAGGTGGTCGACCGCAACGGCAACGCCGCCGCGGGCGCCTCGTCCGTCGACCTCGTCAACACCGACACCTCCGTCGGCGAGCGCCGCTCTGTCAGCGGCAAGGACCAGACGTACACCGTTCGCCCGGGCCGGTACTTCCTCACGTCGTTCGTCCAGACGCCAACGGCGGGCGCGACGAGCAAGGCCCTCCCGGGGTCGATGAGCTACCTGGGCCGGCCCGAGGTCACGGTCGACAAGGACACCACCCTCGTCCTCGACGCGCGTCAGGCGAACCCGCTCACCGTCACCACCCAGCAGCCGTCCGAGCTGCGGTCGACGACGCTCACCTTCGAGCGCCTGTGGAACCCGTCCTTCGTGCATTCCGGTTCGATGACGACCGGTCCGGGGACCCGCGAGGTCTATGCCCAGATCATCGGCAAGGTCGCCAAGGGCGACGGCTCCTACGAGTTCGGTCACTGGACCCGCAAGATCGCGCCACTCGTGTCGTCGATGACGACCTCCGGGGGAGCGACGCTGCATCCCCTCTCGCCGAAGGCCGGCATCGGCAACCTCGACGGGGACGGCACCGCACCACTGGCGTCGGTCGGCGCCGGCTCCGCGGCAGACTTCAAGGCCGCCGGGGACCTCACCGGCACGGTCGTCGTGGCCCATGTCGCGGTCGGTGCCGACGACTACTCGGTGCAGACGCGAGCCGCGGCCGCCAAGGCCAAGGCCCTGCTGCTCTACCGTGACGATGCCGGCACGTGGCTGCCCGCCGCGGGCACCAACGCGGTCCCGCTGCCGGTGTACACGCTGCCCGTCACGGAGGGTGCGGCCCTCGACGCCGAGATCGCGAACGGTGCCCCGACCGTGAACTGGTCGGCGCAGGCGAAGACGCCGTATGCCTACACGCTCGGCTTCTTCTCCGACGGCCAGCTCGTCACGGCCCAGAAGCACGATGTGGCCGACTCCTCGCTCGGCGCCATTAAGGCCACCTACTCCAGCATGGGCGTCGCGACGGACTTCGGTGACATGACCGCGGCCCAGCGCCCGAGCACGATGGCGTACTCGATCGGCGGCATCGACTCGCTATTCGTGCCGAACGGGCGCACCGAGTACCTCACCGCCGACGGCACCAAGTGGGTCAAGTCGATCCTGTCGAGCTTCCCGTTCGGTGAGGTCATGAACGACCACTTCCGCACCTTCAGCCCGGGTCAGCAGGTCACGGATTCCTGGTACGGCGGGTCGGTCGGCCCCAACGTGCGCGCCAACAGCGACGGCGTGCCGCAGCTCGTGGCCGAGCGCCAGGGCAGCCTCATCGGCGTGCAGACGAGCACCTGGGGCGACAGCGCCGGCCACTGGGCCGACCAGGGCAGCTTCGGTGACCTCGGCAACCTGACGCTCAAGCGTGACGGGGTTCAGATCGGGTACAGCTACGACCCGTATGGCGTCTTCACGGTCCCGTCCGACGACGCGACCTACGACCTGACGATGCACAACGAGAAGATCGGCAGCCCGGCCAGGTTCTGGAAGCGGTCGCCGGTCACGGACACGACGTGGACCTTCCGTTCGCACGAGGAGCCCGACGTCTACAGCCGTGCCCTCCCGCTGCTCCTGCCGCGTCTCGACATCCCGGAGGACGGCCTCAAGACCGTCGGTCTCGGCTCGGTGACGATCGCGGCTCGCGTCGTGGCGAACCCCGGCTACGACGCCGGTGCGGTCACTGCGGCCCGGGTGTGGACCTCGGTCGACGGCGGCAAGACCTGGGTCGAGGGCACGACGAAGCTCACGTCTACCGGGGCCGACCTGACGGTGGACCACTCCGGCGACACCGGCAAGCAGGTCAGCCTGCGGGTCGAGCTCACCGACGCCCACGGGGCGAAGGTGCTCCAGACCATCACGCGGGCCTACGACGTGCGCTGATC
Source organism: Actinomycetes bacterium (assembly GCA_023389095.1). Classification (GTDB taxonomy): domain Bacteria; phylum Actinomycetota; class Actinomycetes; order Actinomycetales; family Dermatophilaceae; genus Monashia. The sequence continues at coordinate 2,733 of JAEWFB010000045.1, read as the reverse complement.
AGGCAGCGTCACACAGGTGAGCCCCGGGCTGTGACGCCCGGGGCTCACCGGTGTCCCGCCTCGGTGGTGGCGGCCAGGACCCGCAACCGCCCACGCGAAGACGGTCGCGGTAGGACGCTGGTGTGATGGACACCGTGGTCAGGACCCGCCACGGCGCGGTCCGCGGGCTCGTGGAGGACGGCGTGCACGCCTTCCGCGGGGTCCCGTACGCCGCGCCACCGTTCGGCCCGAACCGGCTGCGTCCACCGGCGCCCGTCGTGTCGTGGGACGGGACGCGGGACGCCACCCGCCTGGGTCCCGAGCCGCCCCAGGTCGCCCCGCCGGCCACGGGCGGCGCGGCGGAGAGCGCGCAGGAGGACTGGCATGACGTCGACGCGGCGTTCGCGGCCGTCGAGCGGGCGGCGGCCACCGACGACTGCCTCAACCTCAACGTGTGGACCCCCGACCCCGGGGCCGGCGGGCTGCCCGTCATGGTGTGGATCCAGGGCGGCATGTTCGAGCTCAGCTCCACGGCCGCCTACGACGGCAGCCGGTTCGCGCGCGACGGCGTCGTCTGCGTCGTCGTCAACTGGCGCCCCGGCGCCGAGGGCTTCCTCCACCTCGGTGACGGCGTCGCGAACGTCGGCCTCCTCGACCAGGTGGCGGCCCTCGAGTGGGTCCGCGACGGCATCGGCGCGTTCGGTGGCGACCCCGCCGACGTCACCGTGTTCGGGGAGTCCGCGGGCGCGATGAGCATCGGGTGCCTGCTCGCGATGCCACGCGCCGAGGGCCTGTTCCGGAGGGCCGTCCTGCAGAGCGGCGCCGCCCACCACGTGCTGTCCTCGGCCGACGCGCGACGCGTCGCCGACCGCCTCGCCACGACCCTCGGCGTCGACGCGACCCGGGACGCGGTCGCGCAGGCCGGCGTCGACCGGCTGCTCGCTGCCCAGGCGGCGCTGAAGCAGGAGCTGCTCGCCGGGCCCGACCCCGCGGTGTGGGGGAACGAGGTCGTGGCGTCGCTCATGCCGTGGCAGCCCGTCGTCGACGGTGACGTGCTGCCCGAGCCGCCGATCGAGCGGATCGCGCAGGGGTCCGCGCGCGGCGTCGACGTGCTGGTCGGCACCAACACCGACGACTGGAGGCTCTGGCTCCTCGTCAGCGGAGCCCTGGGCCAGGTCACCGACGACATGCTCACCGGGCCGGTGGAGCGGTTCGGGCACCTGAGCCTCGCCGCGTACGGCCTCGACGGCGTCGAGGCGCTCGGCGCCTACCGCCGCCGGTACCCCGACGCCCCGCCGGGGGAGCTGCTGGCCAAGGTGCAGACCGACTGGTGGATGCGGGTGCCGGCGCTCCGGCTCGCCGAGGCGCACCTCGCGTCGCGAGGGGACGCGTCGGCACGCACGTTCATGTACGAGTTCGCTTGGGCGGCACCGGGCCTCGGCGCCGTCCACGCCCTGGAGGTGCCGTTCGTCTTCGACACCGCCAGCCCCGACGCGCCCCTCTTCGGGCCGTTGCTGGGCCCGGACCCACCGCAGGACCTCGCGCACGCCGTGCACGCGGCCTGGGTCGGCTTCGCGCGGGACGGCGACCCCGGGTGGCCCGCGCACGACCTCACCCGGAGGGCGACGATGCGGCTCGACACCACGAGCACCGTCGTCGAGGACCCCTACGCGTGGGAGCGGGACGTCTGGGAGGGCCGCCGGTGAGCGCCGGCCCGGGGTACACCGTCCGGGGCATCCCGCCCGAGCGGCGCCCGGTGCTCGACCGGCTGGCGGGAGCCGCGCGACGGTTCCAGGTGCACGCCCTCGTCGAGCTCGACGTCGCTGAGGCCCAGCGCCGCATGGCCACCGCGCCCGGGCACGTGTCGTGGACCGGGTTCGTCACGGCGTCGGTCGCGACGGCGGCGGCGCTCCACCCGGAGGTGAACGCCCGCAAGGCGGGGCGCCGGGTCCTCTACTTCGACCGCGTCGACGTCGGCGCCACGGTCGAGCGCGTGGAGCAGGGGCGCCCGACGCTCGACATCGTCGTCCTGCGCGAGGCGGACCGCCTGTCGTGCGTCGAGGTCACGGCCGCGCTGCACCGGGCCAAGGTCGGTCCGCCGCAGCCGCACCCGACCAGCCGGCTGCTGGGGCCCGTCCTCCGCCTGCCCGGGCCGGTGCGGCGCGCCGCCGTGCGGGCCGCCGCCACGAGCCCGGCCGTGTCGGCGACCTTCGGCCCCGCCGTCGGCGTCACCTCGATCGGGATGTTCTCCTCGACCTGGGGCTGGGCCGTGCCGCTCGCACCGCTCACGGTCATCGTCACGGTCGGCGGGCTCGCCGAGCGCGCGGTGGTGCGGGACGGGCAGGTCGTCGTGCGACCGATGCTGCCGCTGACGATCAGCCTCGACCACGCCGTCGTCGACGGTGCCCCCGCCGCACGGTTCGTCGAGACCCTGCGCCGGCTCGTGGAGACCGCTGCCGCCCTCGACCCGGCTCACCCCTCGGGCGCGGCCGCGTCGACCCGCTAGGCCGTGCCGGCGCCGGGCGGCGGGGGTGCCGCGGCGAGCTGGGCCTCCACGGCCCGGTGGACGCTGCCGTGGATCCGGTCCGCCCCGATCCGCTCGAGGATGCCCTCCCGTTCGAGGATGTCACGGGCAGCGGGCTTGAGCTTGGCCAGCCGGAGGGTGATGCCCGACTGCTCGGTGAGGTCGAGGATGTCGGCGATCTTCGAGGACCCCTGGGAGTCGACGTAGGCGATCCCCGAGCAGTCCAGGAC
>JAEWFB010000615.1 GCA_023389095.1 Actinomycetes bacterium | reverse complement strand
ACCCGGGGGCGGCCCCGCCAACCGGCCGGGGCCCGACCTGTGTCACCGCGCACACCCGCGAGGTCGGGGACGCCGAAGGGTGCCGAGAGCTCGTCAGCCGTTGAGGCCCCAGTGCGCGCGGAAGCCGTCCTGGTAGTCGGTCGAGCCGTACCACGACCCTGACTTCTCCCCCTGGGCGGTGAGGTCGAGGCTGCCGACGTTCGCCGCCGTGACGATGCGCCGGTACGGAAACTGCACGTTCACCGTCGCCGGTGCACCCGACATCATGCGCAGGGCCTGGTCGGCCGCGTACCAGGCGAGGGCGTCGGCGTTGAAGCCCACCTCGGAGTGGACGAACTGCCCACTCTTGAGCATCTGCATCGTCGCGAGCACCCCGTCCATGCTGGCGATCTTGACGCCGATGGCGTTCGCCGCCTGCAGCCCCTCGACGACCGGCTGGACCGCGAAGTCCACCTCGGTCTGCACGTGGGTGATCTTCGGGTCCTTCGTCAGGGCGCTCGTGATGAGGCTGGGCAGCTTGTCGAACTGGCCGGTGTTGGCCTTGACGACGGTGACCGTGCAGCCGGGACAGCTCTTCCCGTACGTCGCGAGTGCGCCCTGCTCGGCCCACAGCACGGTGGCCGGGGTGTCGGTGATCTCGACGTAGAGCACGTGCGCCGCCGCGTCGGAGTCGGCGATGACCGACTGTGCCGACAGCGACTGGAGACCGACGTAGTCCGGGGTCAGGTAGGCCACCTTGGTCGGGTCTCCGGGCCCGGCGGGCGCGGTCATCGTGTTGACGACGGGGATCCCCGCCTTCGCCGCGCTCTCGAAGGCGACGGACACGAGCTCGGTGGGGATCGACCCTGTGACGATGGCACCGGCACGGGCGTCGATGCCCTGCTGGATGCAGCTGGCCATGTTGGCGGGGTTGGACTTGCCGTCGCACACCTCGACCCCGACGCCGGCCGAGCCGAGCGCGGTCTTCAGCGAGGCCGCGATGGCCTGGAACACCGGCACCTGGTAGGTGGCCGGCACGAAGTACACCGTCTTGCCCTTGAGGGCGGCGATGTCCTTCAGGGGCGTGCCGGGTGCCGTGAAGGTCGCGACGGCCCGGGTGGCCTCGTCGACGACGCGCTGGGCGGCCGACGCCTCGGCCCGGCTGGGCGCGGATGCCGAGGCGCCGCCAGCCGCCGCGCTCTGCTCCTCGACGGAGCTGCACCCGGAGAGGGCCACGGCGCTGACGGCGAGTGCCGCGAGCAACGACTTGGACGTGATGTTCATGCGGTACTCCGTTTTCGAGAAGGGTTGGCGCACAGGAGGACTGGAAGATCGAGCGGGTGCCGGCTATCCCCGGACCCGTCGTTGCACCCACGTGGACGCGGCGACGGCGCCGACGAGGGCGACGCCGTAGAAGGCGTCGGTGACCCAGCCCTGGTAGCCGAGGAGCTGGAGCCCGAAGATGCCCGTGACGAGGAAGTACACGGCGATGAACATCCCGATCGGGTTGAACCGCCCGGGTGCGACGGCCACCGTGCCGAGGAAGACGCTGGCGAAGGCCGGGAGGAAGTACTCCCGGGCCGAGGTGGCGTTGAAGCCGCCGAGCCCTGCCGCGCTGATGACGCCGGCGACGCCGCACAGCAGCGACGAGGTGAGCCACGCACCCACGCGCACCCGGGCCACGGGGATGCCTGCGAGACGGGCGACCTCGCGGTTGGCACCGACGAAGAGGATCCTCCTGCCGAGCGGCGTCGCACTCATGACGTAGCCGAAGACGAGGACGAGGACGACGCCGTACCAGAAGACCATCGGCAGGCCGAGCACGCGGGCCAGCGCGATGTTGGACAGGCTGAAGTCCAGGCCGCTGACGGACGTCTCCTGCGACACCCAGCCGCCGAGCCCGATGGCCAGGCTGCCGACCCCGAGCGTCACGATGACGGGGTTGATCCCGGCCCGGACCACGAGCAGCGCGTTGGCGGCCCCGAAGACGAGGGCGAGTCCCACCGCGGCCAGCGCGGCAGCGGGAAAGGACCAGCCGTACAGGACCACGAGCGCGGAGACGCTCGCCCCGGACAGCGCGTAGACCGACGGGAACGACAGGTCGAACTCGCCGACGGCCATGGTGAGCACGACCGCCATGCCGAGGAAGACCAGCGGCGTCTGCCGGGCGAAGATCCCCTGGAGGAAGTTGCCCAGCGGGACGTCGGCGAGCAGGAAGAAGCCGGCCCCCATGACCAGCCAGAGCAGGATGAGGCTGTACCGGCGGGCGAGGTCACCGACGTCCACGCGCCGCCGGCCGGCCGCCGTCGTGCTCGCGCCGGACCCGGGCTCCTTCTCGACGAGATCGGCGGCAGTGGTGGTGGTCATGCTGTTCCTCCGGTGGGGCTGGCGAAGACGGCCTCGAGGACGGCCTCGGGGGTGAACGGGCCGGCGAGGTCGCGGGCGACGACCCCGTCCTCGAGGACGAGGAGCCGGTCGCAGACGGCCGCGAGGTCCTCGACCTCGGACGACACGTAGAGCACGGCGGCGCCGTCCTGCGCGGCCTGCCGGCTGGCAGCGAGCAGCGCGGCGCGGGCGCCGACGTCGACGGCCTGGGTCGGCTCCTCGAGGACGAGCAGGCGCGGACGGTCGAGCAGCCACTTGCCGAACAGGACCTTCTGCTGGTTGCCGCCACTCATCGTGGCGACGACGGTGTCCCGGGAGCGGGGGCGCACGTCGTACCGGTCGATGACGGCGTCGGTCTCGCGACGGCGCCAGGCGGCCCCGAGCGACCACGGCCGCGACCGCGACACGACGTGCGGGATGGTGATGTTCTCCTCGACGGTGAGCCCCATGGCGAGCCCGCGACCGTGCCGGTCCTGGGGGATCAGCACGACCTTCGCAGCGAGCAGGTCCTCCACGTCGACGCGTGCCAGCTCGAGGTCGCGGCCGTCGAGGCGGATGGTGCCGGCGGCGGCGGTGTCGCCGAGCAGCGAGGGGAGGTCGAGGATGCCGGAGTCGACGGTGCCGGTGACGCCGACCACCTCGCCGGGGCGCAGGCTCGTCGTGACGTCGCGGACCCGACCGCCCCGGATGCCGACGAGCTCGATCGACGCCTCGCCGGGACTGGGTGGGTACTGGCCGACGAGGTCGCCCGGGGCGCCGTCCCGACCGAGCACCATCCGGGTCAGCATCGCCTCGTCGAGACCTGCTACTGGTACGCCCGCCTCGACCACCCGGCCGTTGCGCAGCGCCGTCACTCGGTGCGCCAGGGCGAGGACCTCCTTGAGGTCGTGGCTGACGAAGAGCACGGCCGTGCCCTGCTCGGCGAGGAAGCGCACCATGTCGTAGAAGGCGGGCAGCGCCTCGTGCGGGATGGCCCGCGACGACTCGTCGAAGACGATGACGCCGCCGCCCGGCTCGCGCTCCTGCAGGGCGCGCGCGACCGCCACCGCGACGCGCTCGCTCGGGGTGAGTGAGGCGACGGTGGCCTCCGGGTCGATCGGCACTCCGAGGAACTCGAACGTGCGGCGCACCGCGGCCCGGTCGGCGCGGCGGTCCACCCGTCGCGTCAGGCGGCCCACGGCGTTGAGCCCGACGCGGACGTTCTCGCGGACCGAGAGGTCGGGCACGAGCCCGAGGTCCTGGTGCACGAACGCCAGGCCCTGGCGGTGCAGCCGGCCGGCGTTGACCGGCGGCCCGAGGTGCACGCCGTCGACGAGGATCTCGCCGCCGGGGTCCGCGCGGTGGACGCCGCTGACGAGCTTGATGAGCGTCGACTTCCCGGAGCCGTTCTGCCCGACCAGGGCGTGGATCTCGCCGGGTTGCAGCGTCAGGTGGGCGTCGTCGAGGACGGTCACGCCGGAGAAGGTCTTCGACAGCCCACGCACCTGCAGGCGGGGCGCAGCGGCGTGCTGGCCCGGGGCCGAGGGCTCCGAGCCAGTGGCAACGTCAGTGGTGCTCATGGCAGCGTCTCCGAGTCGTGGAGTGGTGTGTCGTGAGGTGGGTGTGTTGCCTCAGCCGGTGACGGCGGGCTCGCACAGCCGGCGCAGCCGAGGGATCGGGATGCGGTAGTTGAGGGCGACGGCGGCACTGCCGATCGACGCGTCAGCGGCGTTCCAGCGCAGCAGCTGTCGCGCCCCGTCCGGTTCACCCTCGAGAAGCTCCGGGTCGCCGGGCAGCGGCAGGTGCCCGACCGCCTTGAGCGACAGCCCGAACTGCTCGGTCCAGAAGTAGGGTCGGTGGTCGCCGGGCACCGGGTCGACGCCGAGCAGCGCCGCAGCAGCCGTGCGAGCCTGGTCGATGGCCGAGCTCCACAGCGGCACCCGACGGATGCCGCGCGGCGTGGGTACCGAGGCCACGTCGCCCGCGGCGACGACCTCCGGGCGGACGCGTCCGCGCGCGTCGGTGACGAGGGAACCGCGCTCGAGCAGCCCACTGCCGTCGAGCCATTCGACGTTGGGGCGGTCGCCGACAGCCGTGATGACGAGCCCTGCCTCGATGACCACGCCCTCGGCGAGCACGACTCGCGTGCCGGAGGTGCCGGCCGCGAGCCGGGCCCCGGCGCTCTCGACGACGCGCAGGCCGCGGTGGGTCGCCGCGGAGACGAACAGGGTGGACAGATGCGAGCCGAGCTGCGCCAGCAGGGGCGGGCCCTGCGAGACCAGGGTGACCTCGCACCCGTTGTCGAGGCACGACGAGGCGACCTCCATGCCCAACGGGCCTCCGCCCACGACGACGACGGACGGGCGGTCGGCCACCCGCGACCGCAGCCGCCAGGCATCGTCGACGGTGCGCAGCGTCAGCTCATCGGCAGCGTCCGCTTCCTCGTCACCGAGCCGGCGGGCCCGACAGCCGCTCGCGATGACGACGCCGTCATAGGGCAGCCGGTCACCGTCGTCGAGCAGCACGGTGCGCGCGTCGACGTCGAGGCCCACGGCGGCGACGCCGCGCAGCTCGGTGCCGCCGTGGGTGGCGGGCGGTAGCTCGTGCGCCGTGAGGCCGTCGGGGTCGCGCAGAACGGCTTTGGACAGGGCCGGCCGGCTGTAGGCGGCGTGCCGCTCGTCGCCGACGATGGTGAGCTCGCCGTCGAAACCGTTCTGGCGCAGCGCATCCGCGGCCGTCACACCGGCGATGCCGCCACCGACGACGACGATCCGCCGCAGGTCGCTCATGCCAGTCTCAGGGCCGCCACGGGGCACACCCGCACGGCAGCGCTCGCCGCTGCGGCCTCGGGAGTGCCCTCGGCGACCTCGTCGCGGTCGAGCACGAGCTCGCCCTCGTCGTCGAGGTGGAGCAGGCTCGGGGCCTCCTCCTCGCACAGGCCGTGACCCTCGCAGCGCGGTCGGTCGAGCTCGATCCTCATGCCGGCACCACCTCGAGGACGGGGAGCGCGTCGATGCTCCGGGTGATGTTGCTCGGCACGCGTCGGGCCTCGCCGACGACGAGGCGCTCGACGCGTGCAGCGAGCGAGCCGATGATGGCGTGCGCCTCGAGCCGGGCGAGCCCCTGGCCGGCACAGCCGTGCGGCCCGTAGCCGAAGGAGAGGTGGTCGACGGGGTTGCGTGTCACGTCGAAGGTGTCGGGGGCGTCGTAGTGGCGCGGGTCGCGGTTGCCGGCGCCGAAGAGGACGGCGACCTGGGCTCCGGCCGGCACGAGGGCCCCGTCGATCTCGACGTCCTTGGTGACCCGACGGCCCCAGGCGTGCACCGGCGCCCAGTAGCGGAGCACCTCGTTGAACGCCGACCCGACGAGGGCGCGGTCCTCGCGGATGACGGCCAGCTGGTCGGGGTGCTGGGCGAGGAGCGCGACGATGTTGCCGATGGCGGCGACCGTCGTGTCGACGCCGGCCCCGAGGTACTGGTGGATGATGTGGCCGGCCGTGTTCGGGGGGATCTCGCCCCGCGCCTCGGCCTCGAAGATGCCCCGCCCGACCGATCCGGGCGCGAGGTCGTCGGCGGTGACCTGCGAGCACCAGCCGTAGAGCTCGCCGGCCACCGGGAAGTTCTCGGCGGTGCGCTGGTTCAGCGGTCCGATGACCTCCATCGCGGCCTGGCCCCAGCGGAGCATCGTCGCGCGGATCTCGTCGGTGAAGCCGATGAGGTCGGCGACGACCTGGATCGGGAACACGCGACCGAGCGCGTCGATCGCCTCGAACGAGCCGCTCTCGACGAGCTCGGCGACGAGGGCGTCGGCCTTCTCCTCGATCTGGCCCTTGAGGCCGCGCAGCGACCGCGGTGTGAGGTTGGCACTGAGCGTGGCCCGCAGCTGGGTGTGGACCGGCGGGTCGGAGGCGAGGGAGGTGCCCTGGAGCGCGTCGTTGACCATCGGGTTGAAGCCGATCGAGGCCGAGGAGAAGGTCTCGGTGTCGGCGAGGGCGTCGCGGATGACGTCGTAGCGCGTCAGGGCGTAGACGTCGTTGACGGGCAGGTGCACCACCCCGGCGGTCTCGCGGAGCGTCGCATAGGTCGGGTACGGGTCGAGCAGGACCTCGTCGGAGAAGAGGTCCAGGTCGCCCACGGCAGCGGGGGCTTTGGTTGACATGTTGCAAAGTGAATGTGCTGGACGTAAGTGTTGTCAACGGTTTGACCAGAAAATCTCGGCGAACGCCGCCCGACGCCGGGGCATTTCGGGACAAGCGGGCAGGCCGGCATGGCGCCCGGGCGCCGCCACCCGGAGCGTGGCGGCGAGCACGGCGTGCGAACAGCGTCAGAACGCCTGTCGCACAGCGACGCCCGCTCGAGTCAGTCGGTGAGCAGGTGCATCCAGGAGTCGGTGAGCTCCTCGAGGTACACCTCGCGCGGTGCGCGCCAGCCCGTGGCGAAGTAGCGCCGCGAGAGGTACTCGAGCTGGCCGAAGGCGAGCACGCAGCGCACCCGCCGGACGTCGGGGGTGAAGCGTCCGGCCCGCTCGAGACCCCGGACCATCTCGCCGACCGCGTGCTCGAACCAGCTCTCGGTGCGCTCGTTGACGGCCGGTTCGTGGGTCGCCTGGAACGAGGCCGTGAGGTAGGGCTTGATCTCGTCCCACTGCGAGAACTTCAGGTCGATCCAGGCATGGACGAGCTCACGCGAGCCAGACTCCACGACCTCGGACAGTGACGGGTCGTCGGCCGAGGTGAGGATGTGGTCGACCTTCTCGAGCAGCGCCGCCATGACCTCGGCCTTGCCGGCGAAGTGCAGGTAGAACGTCGTCCGCGTGGAGCCGGCCGCCTGTGCGATGTGGTCGACCGTCGTCGCGGCATAGCCCTTCTCACCGAAGAGCTCGAGCGCCTTCTCGAGGAACAGGTCGTAGGTCATCTGCTTCTGGGCGGCCCGGAGCGACATGGCACGCAGCATAACCGCGTACACCCAGACATCGTAGCGATCACTCTCTTGACGCTCTGTAAAGTCAGCGGTTAACGTGACACGCCATGCGGCGCCGCTGCCGCAGCGAAAGGACTCCGATGACTGCGAGCAACGCCGCCACGCGCCCCACCGCCAACACGGTTCTCGGCCCGGTCCCCGCCGACGACCTCGGCGTCGTGTCGGTCCACGAGAGCCTCCTGTCGGTGCTCCCCGGTGCCCAGTACGCCTACGACGTCACCATCGACCGGGCCGCCGTCTTCGAGCAGCTCGAACGCCGGCTCACCGACTTCCGCGACGCCGGCGGTGGCACCGTCGTCGACGCCACGGGCATGTTCCACGGCCGCGACCTGCGCCTCTACGAGGCCCTGTCCCGCGCCACGGGGGTGCACGTCGTGGCCTCGACCGGCCAGGGCCCGGAGGAGTTGCTCGGCGGCTACTTCCTCACGCCGCAGACGAACCCGCCGACGCCGTGGCCCGCCGAGCGCTTCGCCGACCTCTTCACCCGTGAGGTGAGCGAGGGCATGGTCGTCCCCCGGGTCGAGCGCCGTGGCGCCGCCGGGATCGTCGCCACCACGGCCACCCGCACCGGCAGGACGGCCACCGACGACAGCCTCTTGCGCGGCGCCGCACGCGCCGGCCTGGCAACGGGCGTCCCCGCGTCGATCCGCTTCGGCGCCGACGCCGTGGCCGACCTGCAGGTCGTCCTCGACGAGGGCCTCGCGGCCGAGCGCGTCGTCGTCGGCGGCCTCGACCGCACCGACGCCGTGGAGGCCGGAGCCCACCTCGCGGTGGCCGAGCGCGGCGCCTACGTCGCCATCGACCACGTCGGCTCCGAGGGAGGCAGCCACATCACGGACAAGGAGCGCGTGGCCCTCGTCACCGAGCTCGTCGACGCCGGTCACGCCGATCGGATCCTGCTGTCCTGCAGCGCCACCGGCGCCGCCTTCGGACACGACGGCATCGACACTCCCTACAGCCACGTGCTCACCACGTTCGTCCCCGCACTGAAGGCCGAGGGGGTGAGCGACGACGACGTCCAGCGCATCCTCGTCGCCAACCCGCGAGCCCTGCTCACCGTCAAGGAGCACTGACATGTCCCGGGTCAACACCGTCCTCGGCCCCGTCCCCGCCGAAGAGCTCGGCTTCGTCGCGGTCCACGAGCACATCGGCTACGGCATGCCCGGCTCCGAGCTCGACACCCAGTGGTGGAAGGCGCCCGAGCAGCGCTACGAGGAGACCGTCCCCAAGCTCCGCGCCTTCCACGAGAACACCCAGCCGTGGGGCGGCGCGACCTTCGTCGACGCCACCGGCATCTGCAACGGACGCGACGTCAGCTACTACCGATCGCTCTCGGAGAAGACCGGCGTGCACATCGTCGCCTCCACCGGGTTCGTCGGCGGCGACACCGCGCTCGCCTTCTTCGAGCGCGCCTCCGTCGAGTACCTCACCGAGCAGTTCGTCCACGAGATCACCGTCGGCATCGGCTCGACCGGTGCCCGCGCGGGCATCATCAAGGTCGGTGTCAGCCGTGGCTTCCGGATGAAGCCCCTCGACCTGCGCATCTACCGGGCCGCGGCCCGGGCCGCCCTCGCCACGGGCGTGCCGATCTTCACCCACCTGGCCGTCGACGTCGAACCGGCGCTCGAGGTGTTCCGCGAGGAGGGCCTGCCGCTGGACCGGGTGCTCTTCGGCCACGTCGACGACGGCGTCAGCCAGGGCAAGGTCCGCGACACGTGGATCGCCGACCAGGGCGGCCGCATCGGCTTCGACACCTTCGGCTACGACCTCGAGCTGCCCGACCCGCCGTTCTGGGGCCGCCCCCGCCGCGAGCGCCTCGACCACTTCCTGCGCTACGTCAAGGGCGGCCGCGTCGACAGCGTGCTCGCCTCGGCCGACGCCAACTGCAGCCCGCTCGGCTGGCCCGGTGTCAAGGGCCACACCGTCAACTACCTCTTCGAGGTGCTCCTCCCGGCCTTGCGCGAGGAGGGGGTCGACGAAGCCACCATCACCCGCATCTTCGTCGACCTCCCGGCCGACTTCCTGTCCCTCAAGACCTTCCAGAGCTGACCCGAGGACCCCCATGAACACCGAAGACCTGAAGAACCTCCGCGTCGCCGTCGTCGGTGCGGGCTACGCCGGCGCGGCCGCCGCCCGCGCCCTGTCCGAGGCGGGTGCCTCTGTCACCGTCTACGAGCAGGCCTCGCAGATCCGCGAGGTCGGCGCCGGCATCGGCCTGCGCCCCTCGTCGATGGCGCAGTTCGAGCGATGGGGCATCGGCGCCGCCATCAAGGCCGTCAGCTCGCCCAGCGACGGCTTCGAGATCCTCACCGCCGACGACCACCGCATCGCCCGAGAGGAGTGGCCCGAGAAGGCCGCGTACGGCGAGACCACCCACCTCATCCACCGCGGCGACTTCATCGAGGCCCTCGTCGGCTCCCTCCCCGAGGGCATGGTCCGGCTGGGGCACCGGCTCGAGACCGTCACCGACCACGGCGACTCGACCACGCTCGGCTTCGCCAACGGCGAGGTCGCCACCGCCGACCTCGTCATCGGCGCCGACGGCATCAGGTCGGTCGTCCGCGAGCGGCTCTTCACCGACGCGCAGCCGGTCTTCGCCGGCGAGCACGCCTATCGCGCGGTCATCGACATCGACGAGACGTTCGGCATGGCCGACGACGGCGACCTGCGCATGTTCATCGGTCGCGGCACCAAGGTGTACCTGCTGCCGCTGCTGCACCGCCGCCAGGTGTCCTTCGACGTCACGGCCCTGAACGCCGACGGCACGTGGGCCCCCGCCGTGACCAAGGACGACATCGTCGCCACGGTCCAGGGCTTCGACGAGCGGATCGTCCGGATGACCGAGCGCCTCGACCTGGCGACCGTCAACATCCGCGCCGTCTACGACATCGAGCCCGTCGAACGCTGGCACACCGACTCGGTCGTGCTCATCGGCGACGCGGCCCACGCGATGTGCCACCACCAGGGCCAGGGCGCCAACTCGGCGATCCTCGACGCCGGCGTCCTCGCGGACGTGCTCGTCGCGTCGGACTCGGTGCCCGAGGCGCTCGCCGGCTTCCAGGCCACCCGCAAGCCGGTCACCGACGAGCTGCAGCGCATCTCGCGCCACGGTTGGACCGAGGACGAGCTCGACGACGTCTTCCCGGGGCAGAAGCCCGGTCAGGTCGCCGCCACCGTGCAGGGCTGACCCATGGCCCTGCACCCCGAGATCGCGAAGGTCCTCGCCACGCTCCCTCCACCCCCCGACGGGCCCCTCGACCCCGCCGTGCTCCGCGCGGCCGAGGAGTCGCACGTGCCCCCGGTGTCGGAGCGGCTGCCGCTGCACGCCGTCACCGACAGCTCCGTGCCGGCGCCTGCAGGTGAGGTCCCGGTCCGCGTCTACACCGCGACCACGCAGCCGCGCCCCGGCGTCGTCGTGTACCTCCACGGTGGCGCGTTCTTCCTCGGGAGCCTCGAGACCCACGACCACGTCGCGCGGTCGCTCGCCGCCGAGACCGACCGCACCGTCGTGTCGGTCGGCTACCGCCGCGCGCCCGAGGCGCGCTTCCCCGCCGGCCTGGAGGACGCGTACGCGGTCGTCCGCTGGGCACACCGACCCGGTGAGCCGCTCGCCCTCGTCGGCGACAGCTCCGGCGGCACGTTCGTCGCCGCCGTGGCCGCGATGGCCCACGACGACGACTTCGAGGGAATCACCCACCAGGTCCTGTACTACCCGTCGCTCGACCTCGACTTCGACGTCGACCGTTACCCGTCGCTGCGCGAGAACGCCGTCGGCTACGGGCTCGAGACCGCAGGGCTCGAGCCGTTCAATGCCTTCTACATCGAGTCCGGCGCCGACCCCGCCGACCCGCTCGTGTCCCCGATCAAGCGGGCCGACCTCACGTGGCTGCCCCCGGCCCTCGTCGTCACCGGCGAGCACGACCCGCTGCGTGACGAGGGTGAGCGCTATGCCGAGCGGCTCCGCGAGGCGGGCGTCACCGCCACCACGAGCAGGTATGCCGGCGCGGGCCACGGCTTCGTCCAGCACTTCTCGTGGCTGCCGGAGTACCACCAGGTGTTCGTGGAGACCGCGGCCTTCCTCGACGGGGTCGACCGGTGAGCGTCGCCGTCCACCCGCTCGCGTCCCCGTGGGGTCGCTTCCACCTCTACAGCTTCTTCGTCGACGCGCCCGAGCCGGCGATCGTCGACACGGGCATCGCCTCCTCCCCCGCCGAGGGCATGGCGCCGGCGCTCGAGGCCATCGGTCGGCGCATCGAGGATGTGCGGTGGATCCTGTTGACCCACGGGCACATCGACCATGTCGGGGGTGCCCACGCGCTGTGGGAGCTGACGGGGCGCCGGGCCAAGGTCGTCATCCACGAGGCCGACGCGCCGATGCTGCGTTCGCGCGCCGCGCACGTCGACGAGTACGCCGCCGCGCGAGGTCAGTACCTCCCCGACCCCGAGGGTGCTGCCGGGGTCGCCGCCGCCGGACGTGCCGCGATCTCCGGTGAGCTGGAGCCGGCCGTCCTCGTGCGCGGCGGCGAGACGCTGTCCCTCGGCGGCGAGGTCACGGTGTCGGTCCACCACGTGCCCGGGCACACCCCCGGGTCGGTCGCCTACGTGCTCGACGGCCAGGACGACGTGTTCGTCGGCGACGCGGTGCAGGTGCATGGCGCCGCGAACGGCTTCCCCGGCTTCGTCGACCCCGACGCCTACCGCGCGAGCCTCGTCCGCCTGCGCGACGAGATCCGCCCGAACCACCTGTACCTCGGGCACCCCTACCGGACGACCGACGGCACGCCCTACGGCGTCGAGCTCGACGCCGACCAGGCGCGGGCCGCGCTCGACGAGAGCCTCGACGTCGAGGCGCGCGTCGCCAGGGCCGCGCGCGACTGCCTCTGCGCGGGCCTGCACGCGTCCGACTCTCCCTACTCGCCTTTCGCTCCCGTGGCCGATGCGCTCGGCTACTCCGGCGACCCCACCCTCGAGCCCTCGCCGTTCTTCACCTCGATGCACGGCTATCGCACCCACCACCCTGACGCCGACCAGACGTCGTGAACGAACGGAGCCCGTCCACCATGGCTGACGTCCAGACCATCACCGCCGGCACGCAGAAGATCGCGGTCCGCAAGGACCTCGCCGTCCCGATGCGCGACGGCGTCACCCTGGCTGCCGATGCCTATCACGGCGTCGACGACCGACCCCGGCCCGCGCTCGTGGCCCTCAGTCCCTACGGCAAGGAGCTGCAGGCGCTCGCGCTGACGACGCCCCCGCAGCGCCGGCCCTCCCCCATGTGGGACGGCTGCATCGAGGCGGGCGACATCGCCCGCGTCGTCGCCGAGGACTACGTCCACGTCATCGGTGATTTGCGCGGCTCCGGCGCCTCGGAGGGCGAGCACATCGGCAACTACAACGCGGGGGGCGTCTCGCTCGGGCAGGACGCGCACGACGTCATCGAGTGGGTCGCGGCGCAGCCGTGGTGCGACGGCAACGTCGGGATGATCGGCATCTCCTACTTCGGCTCGATGCAGGTGTTCGCGGCGGCCGAGCGCCCCCCGAGCCTCAAGGCGATCTTCGTCAGTGGCGGCCACTACGACTTCTACGAGACGACCTACCACGGCGGCGTCATGTGGTTCATGCCCCGCGCCGCGCGTGAGGGCCGCGGCGGCGACTCCGGCTGGGCCTTCACCGACCGCGTGAGGTCGCGGATGCTCGAGACGTACTCGGCCGAGGAGGTCGAGGCGCGGGTCGCCAAGCGCCTCGAGGACCCCGACATCGCGGCGTGGCCCAACCTCGTGCACCTGCTCCGCTACCCGACCAACCACGAGGTGTGGTTCGACATCGTCCTCAACGAGCTCGACGGCGACTGGTACGAGGAGCGCAACCCGGTCAACCTCGCGCGGAACATCGACATCCCCGTCTACCTGCAGATCGACCAGGGCCGTGGCTGGACCGTCGACGGGCACATCGAGCTGTTCGAGCAGCTCAGTGGCCCGAAGCGCCTCGACATCGGGTCCTACCCGCCCATGCAGTCGCGCCCCTGGGTCGAGGAGCACGACACGATGTTCCGCTGGTACGAGTACTGGCTCAAGGGCGTCGACAACGGGATCATGGACGAGCCCGCCGT
>JAEWFB010000590.1 GCA_023389095.1 Actinomycetes bacterium | reverse complement strand
GCATCCCCCGCGCGGCGGTCTTCTCGAGACCGTCGGTGACGTCGCGGCTGCGGGGCTTGATGTCAGGCGTCTGCGTCATGCTCTGCAGCATAGGACGCTGTCCGCTCCGTGGACATGGCATCTCACGTCCCGGCCACGGCCGGGTGCGGCGAAGCGCCAGGCGCGTCAGGCGCGGCTCACGTGGAAGCGGGCGAGGGAGCACGAGCCGGCGTCGAGGTCGGCCCACTCCCCCTGGTAGCGCAGCACGGCCAGCCCGCTCGTGGCGAACCCGCCGGCGAGCGCGTCGTGGGCCTCGCGCGACCCGTCGCCCTCGGTGAGGATGCTCGTCAGGTGCGCGGTGGTCGGGTTGTGTCCCACGACGAGGACCGTGGCCATGTCACCGGCGTCCTCGCGGACCGTCTCGAGCGTCTGTTCGGGGCCGCCGACGTAGATGGTGCGCCGGTACTCGACGAACTCGGTGTGGGCGCCGCCGTGGCAGGCCTCGTCCCACGTCTGCCGGGTGCGCACGGCCGTGGAGCAGATGACGAGGTCGGGCACGAGCCCCTCGGTGCGCAGCCAGGCCCCGGCCGCCTTGGCGTCGCGGCGCCCCCGGTCGGTGAGCTCGCGGTCGTGGTCCGGCTTCCCGAGCACCTGCTCGGCCTTGGAGTGACGCATGAGGACGAGGGTCTTCTCACGGGCGGCGGTGCTCATGCCCCCGAGCATGCTCCGATCCGTCGGCCTTGTCAGCCCGGGATCAGAGCGCGAGGGCCGGCTTGATCCGTTTCGGCGTCCACATCCGCGAGCGGCGTGCGGCGACGGTCGAGACGGCCAGCGCACCCAACAGGTAGGCGGCGAGCACGCCCACCGAGCCGACCACGGGGCCGAGGTCCGCGCCGTAGAGCAGGCGGCGCAGGCCGTCGACGGCGTGGCTCATCGGCACGACGTGGTGCACCGCCTGCAGCGGCGCCGGCAGCGTCTGCCACGGGAAGGTGCCGCCGGCGCTGACGAGCTGGACGACCATGAAGACGAGGCCGAGGAACTTGCCGACCGCCCCGAAGCGCGCGGCGAGTGCGTGCAGGATCGCGACGAACGTCATCGACGTGAAGCACAGGAAGAGGAACGCGAGCACCGGGTGGGCGATCCGGATGTCGACGCCGCGCCCGACCACCAGCACGAGCGACGCAACCTGCACGAGCCCGACGAGCGCGGGCGCGAGCCACCCGCCGAGCGCGGTCCGGACGGAGCGCTGGCTCGTGGCGAGCGCGCGCGTCGACAGCGGCCGCACGAAGAGGAACAGGACGTAGGCACCGATCCACAGCGCGAGGCTCATGAACAGCGGTGCGAGACCCGCGCCGTAGGAGCCGGCCGAGGACAGCGACCCGTTGGACACCCCGACCGGGTTGCCGATGGTCTGGGCCATGGCCGTGCGCTGCGCGTCGCTGGGGTCGGGCACCGAGTCGCGCCCCTTGACGAGCCCGGCGTGGAGGTCGGAGGTGCCCTTCGCGAGGGTGTCGAGGCCCGAGGCGAGCGAGGTGGCGCCCGTGGCCAGGGCGTCGCCGCCCGAAGCGGCCTTCGCTGCCCCGCCGGAGAGCCGGGCCGAACCTGCCTCCAGGGTGTCGAGCCCGCCGGCGAGGGCGCCGGCGCCGTCGCGGACGTGCACCGCGCCGGAGTGGGCCTGCGCGATGCCGTCGGCCAGGGCAGGGGTGGCGTTCGCGAGCGCCCGCGCGCCGGCCGCCACCTGGTCGGCGCCCTTCGACAGACGCGTCAGGTCGCCGGAGGTCGACTGGATCGTGGCGTCGGCGCGGCCGACGTAGCCGTCGATGGTGTCGAGGCGCGACTCCAGCACCGACAGCTGGGCGTCGGTGAGGCCTTGGGCGCGCAGGGCCGACAGGAGGGACGCCTGGTCGGCGGCGAAGCGCTTCCTCAGGTCTGCCGAGGCCGTCGCGGCCGTCGTGCCGTAGCCGGCCAGCCTGCGGTTGCCCGCCGCCACCTGCTCGGCGCCGTCGGCCAGCCGGTCGGTCTGGGCCGGCAGGCCGGCCGTGCGCGACTCGATCGTGGCCAGGCCGCCGGCGAGCTGTGCGGCGCCCGTGTGGAGCGTGTCGGCCCCCGAGGCCGCCTGGCCGACACCGGAGTCGAGGCGGGCCGCCCCGGAAGCGAGGTCGTGCAGCCCACCGGCGAGGCCCGTTGCGCCCGTTGCCAGCTCGTGGGCGCCGGAGTCGGCCCGCGCCGCGCCGGTGCGCAGCTGCTCGGAGCCGTCGACCGCCTTGACGAGCTGGTCGTGCACCTGGCTGAAGCCCAGCAGCAGCCGGCTCGCGGCCGTCTCGCTCACCTGGCTCGCGACCGAGGCGGTGACCTGCTTGATGACCTGGTTGCCGATCATCGAGGTCATGTAGTTGTTGGCGTCGTTCGTCTCGAGCACCACGGTGGCCTGGCGGGGCTTGAACTCCGCCGTCGAGGCGAGGTCCGAGGAGAAGGTGCGCGGCAGGATGACGGCGAACGCATACGTGCCGTCGTCGACGCCGCGCATCGCCTCGGAGTGCGACACCCGGTGCCAGTCGAAGGACTTCGAGTCGACGAGGTGGTCGGCCACCTGACCACCGACCTGCAGCTTCTCACCGGTGCTCAGGGTCGTACCGGCGTCGTCGCTGACGACCGCGGCGGGCACCTGCGGGAACGCGCCGTAGGGGTCGTGGTTGGCGTAGAGGTAGAGGCCGCCGTAGAGCGTCGGCACGAGGACGAGCGCGGCGAGGGCGAGGCGGGCCAGCCGGGACGAGGTGAGGCGGCGCAGCTCGGCGACTGCGAGACGGACGGGGTTCATGCGCAGGGCTCCGTGACGAGAACGGGTTCGGGGGTGCGAGCGAGGGTGGCGGCCATCGACGCGGTCGTCAGGACGATGACGGCCAGGCCTGCCGCGGCCAGTCGGTGGCAGGTGTCGAGCCACCCGGCGTGGTCGCCGCCGTGCCGCTCGGGCCCGGTGAGCACGAGGACGCGCACCTGCGGGTGCAGGGCGCCGAGCTCGAGCAGCAGGCTGGTGCGGGTGTCCGGCGGCAGCTGCTCCCAGGGGCGGCGGGCCCGGTCGGCGAGGCCGTGCTCGGCGAGGAAGGCGGTGACGGCCGCGCGTGAGGCCGGACGCTCGGCGAGGGCGAGCTCCTCCTCGACGACGGCGCGGACGGCGATGCCACCCTCCGGCGCCGTGACGTCGGCGACGTCGACGAGGCGGGTGCGCAGCCGGAGGTCGGGCAGGCCGGCCGCTCCGCCGACGCTGACCCGGCCGCGGAGCAGCTCGACGCGGCCACCGACCGCGAGGGCGAGGGCGACCTGTGGGATGCCGGGGTCGGTGGGCACGACGGTGACCTCGCCGGCGGGAGCCGTGAACGAGACGTGCTCGACGAACGGCTCGTGCGTGCCGGCGACCCCGGCCACGCTGACGTCGTCGACAACGACGACGGTGCGCAGGTCGGGCCCACAGCTGCTGTCCTTCTCCTCCGAGGCAATCACGATACGAGTATGCATCCAATACACACTCGTATCCAATTCGAGGACGTATCCTGTGACCATGACCACGACGCCCGAGCCCCGGATCAGCGCCCGACGGCAGGCCACCCGCGAGCGCGTCCTCGAGGCCGCGAGCGAGGTGTTCGCCGAGCGCGGGTTCCCCGGCGCCACCGTCGAGGACATCTGCGAACGAGCCGGGTTCACCCGCGGCGCGTTCTACTCCAACTTCTCCTCCAAGGACGACCTCGTCCTCGAGCTGACGCGACGCCACGCGGAGGGCCTCGTCGACCGCATCCGCTCCGCGAGCAAGCGCGAGCACGCCAGTGCCGAGGAGGTGGTCCGTGACGTGCTGGCCGCCCTCGCCGACGACTCACGCAGCAAGGAGCGCTGGGTGGTCCTCACGACGGAGTTCACCCTGCACGCCATCCGCGACACCGAGGCCCGGCGCGCCTGGGCGGCCCAGCAGCGCCGGGTCCGCGACGAGCTCGCTGCCGTCGTCGACGAGGCGGTGGGCCGGCAGGGGCTGACCCTGCCGATGCCCACCGACCTGTTCGTCCGGGTCGCCATGGCCCTGACCCAGGGGTCGCTGACCCAGCGGCTCGTCGAGCCGCGGTCGCTCGCCGCCGGCGAGCTCGAGCGGACCGTCCTTCCGATCCTGCTCGGCGTCGGCGCCTGACGCGTCAGCCGCCCGACACGGCGTTGATGATGTGGACCCGGGCCCCGGCGGGGACCGGGGTGGCGACACCTTCACCGCGCGTGGCGTCCTCACCGTTGACGAACACCTTGACGTGACGGCGGATCAGGCCGCGCTCGTCGCGGACCTTGCCGTCGAGGATGCGATGGTCGGCGAAGGCGCGGTCGAGCAGCTCGGCGACGCTCTGGGTGTCACCGGGCGACTCGACCTCGATCTCGGCCACGCCACCGACGAGGTCGCGCAGCATGCCGGGCAGGATGACGCGGACCGGTGCGCTCATGCGGAATCCCTTGCCCCTCAGCCGACCTGGGCCGCGCGCACGACGAGCACGTCGGGCAGCTGCGTCGCGATGCGCTGGAAGGACTCCCCCTCGTCGGCCGAGGCGAAGACGTCGCCGTTGCGGGTGCCGAGGTAGACCCCGACCGGGTCGGCCGTGTCGAGCGACGCGGCGTCGCGCAGCACGCAGGTGAAGCTGTCCGAGGGCAGTCCCTGCGCCTGCATGCGCCAGTGCGCACCGCCGTCGTCGGAGCGCTGCACCTGCAGCTGGGCTCCGGGCGGGATGCGCTCGCCGTCGTCGGCGACCGGGATGTTCCACACGACCCCGGGTCGGCGCGGGTGCGCCAGGATCGTGAAGCCGAAGTCGGTGGGCAGGCCCTCCGCGATCGACTGCCACGACGCGCCGTTGTCGTCGGACCGGTAGACCCCCTTGTGGTTCTGGGCGTACAGCTCGCCGTCGGCACGACCGCGCGCGACCTTGTGGACGCACTGCCCGAACTCGGGGTACTCGTCGTCGGGCATGAAGTACGCCCGGATTCCGGGGTTGGAGGGCGCCCAGGTCTCGCCCGAGTCGGAGGAGCGGTAGACGCCCCCGGCGCTCATCGCGACGAGGAGGTTCTCGGGGTGGCCGGCCTCGGGGATGATCGTGTGCACGGCTCCCCCGCCGAAGCCGGGTTCCCACTTCGGACGGTGCGGGTGGTTCCAGAGCCCGCGCACCAGCTCGTAGTGCTCACCGCGGTCGGTGCTGCGGAAGAGCGCGTGCGGCTCGACGCCGGCCCAGACGACCTCGTCGTCGTTGGGGTCGGGGGTCAGCTGCCACACCCGTTCGAGCGCGGTGTCGGTGTCGGTGGGGAACGCGAGGGCCCGCTCGGCGCTCTCGGTCCACGTGCGTCCGGCGTCGGTGCTCACCTGGACGGTCGGGCCCCAGTGCCACGACTTGACGCCGGCCAGGACGCTCGTGCGCCCGGCCCGGGTGTCGACGGCGACCGAGGCCACCTCGCTCATGAGGAAGTGCGGCCCCTCGAGGGTCCACTCGGCGCGGTCGGCGCTCCGTGCGACCCACAGCCCCTTGCGCGTGCCGATGGCGACGATGGTCTCTGTCATGTTCACAGTGTCCACTACCCCACCGACAGCGACAAGGGTCCGGCACGCCGGGTCGGTCGCAGCCGGCTCAGCCGACGGGGCGCGGCGCCTCGATGACGACGTTGTCGAGGGGGCGACCGTCGCGCAGCGCCTCCACCTGCCGACGTACGAGGGCGACGGCCCGCGGGCGCATCGCGTCGGTCGCCCCGCCGATGTGGGGGGTGATGAGCACCCCGGGTGTCGTCCACAGCGGGTGGTCGGCCGGCAGCGGCTCGGGGTCGGTGACGTCGACTCCGGCGCGCAGCCGGCCCGAGGCGCACTCGGCGACAAGAGCGTCGGTGTCGACGACCGGTCCGCGCGCGACGTTGACGACGACCGCGCCGTCGGGCAGCAGCGCCAGCGCCTGCGCGTCGACGAGCCCGCGCGTGGAGTCGGTGAGGGGCACGATGACGACGAGGACGTCGTGGTGGGGCAGCAGGTGTGCCAGCTCGTCGATGCCGTGGACGGCGTCGACGAGGTCGTCACCGGCACGGGCGCGGCTCGCGACGGCCGTCACCGACACCTCGAACGGCAGGAGGCGCCGCACGACGGCGCGGCCGATGTTGCCGTAGCCGAGGACGAGGACGCGCCGGTCGGCGAGGGACCGGCGCAGCACGAGCGGCTTCCAGTCGCCGTGCGCCTGCGCCGCGGCGAACTCGGGCACCTCGCGGATCGAGGCGAGGGCCAGCGTCAGCGCGAGCTCCGCGGTGCTGGCGTCGTGGACGCCGGCGGCGTTGCACAGCGCGACGCCGGGCGGCACGTCGTCGGCGAACTGCTCGTAGCCGGCGCTCTGCAGCTGGAGCGCCTCGAGCGCGTCGAGGCCCGGCGTCACGTCGGCCAGGCTCAGCCGGGTCATGTAGGGCACCACCGCGAGGCGGACCTCGGCACCACGCGGGTGCGGCTCCTGCATGTCCCACACGACGAGCTCGACGCGGCCGTCGGCCGTGAGGTCGGCCAGCCGGTCGGCGTAGTCCTGCTCGGGGACGGACACGACGAGGCGCTCGGTGCTCATGCCTGAGACGCTACCCAGCGGCCCGGGCGGGTCGGACTAGGCTCCACCTCGTGGTCACCACCGACGGCACGAACAGCACCCGCCCGGCCGACGCCACCGGACGCGTCCTGTCGGTCAACGTCGGCCGGCGCACGCCGCAGCCCTACACGAGCGCCGACGCCACCGCCATCGACAAGCGCGCCACCGCGTCGGTCGAGGTGCGCGACCCGGGACCCAAGCACGGCGGCCTCGGCAGCGGCGTCGTCGGCGACGAGATCGGCGACCCGCGCCACCACGGAGGCCGGCTCCAGGCGGTGTACGCCTACCCGCGGGAGGACCAGCTGTGGTGGGCCGAACGCATCGGGCGGCCCATCGCCGCAGGCGAGTTCGGTGAGAACCTCACCATCGAGGGTCTCGACGCGACGCACGCGCTCGTCGGCGAGGTGTGGCGCGTCGGCACTGCAGTGCTGCGCGTGGAGGTGCCGCGCATCCCCTGCCGCACCTTCGCCGGGCACATGGACGAACGCGGCTGGGTCAAGCGGTTCACCGAGGCCGGCCGCACCGGCGCCTACCTGTCGGTCGTGACGCCCGGACGCATCACCACCGGCGACGCGGTCGCCGTCGAGCGCCCCGACCACGACATCGACCTGCTGACGCTCTTCCGGGCCTTCACCGGCGACCTCGATGCGACGCGGCGCGTCGTCGAGGCGAACGTCGTCGATGCCGAGGTGCAGGCCGACCTCGTCGACACCCTGCGCCGACGCTCCGCCTGACGCGCACCCGTGCCCCGGGGCTGCGGGTGAGAATGGCTCATGTCGCCGATCTCCCGTCCACCTGCTCGCGCCCGGCGTGCCCTCACCGGCCTGGCCGCCGCCGCCCTGCTCTCGGCGGGCTGCTCGGCCCCGCCCGGGGCGGCGGAGGACGCGATCCCGTCCGCCGGCGCGACGCGTGCCCCTGGGACCGGGTCTGCGGGGCCCGTCACGCTCCTCGGCGGCCTCGAGGTCGCGTGGTCCGTCGCGGTCCTGCCCGACGGCGGCGCACTCGTCTCCGAACGCGACACCGGACGCGTGCACCACGTCGCGCGCCCCGGCGGCGGCGCGCCGCGCGTCGTGGGCGAGCTGCCGATCGTCCGCAGCGGCGGAGAGGGTGGCCTGCTCGGGCTCGCCGTCGCGCCCGGCTTCGCGAGCGACCCGGTCGTCTTCGCCTACTACTCCACCGAGAGCGACAACCGCGTCGCGGCCGTGCCGTGGCAGGCCGGACGACTCGGGGAGGCCCAGGTGGTCCTCGCCGGGATCCCCCGTGGCACCAACCACAACGGCGGGCGCATCGCGTTCGGTCCCGACGGCTTCCTCTACATCGGCACGGGCGACGCCGGCGACTCCTCGCTGTCGCAGGACCTCGGATCGCTCGGGGGCAAGATCCTGCGCATCACGCGCGAGGGCAGACCCGCGCCGGGCAACCCGTTCGGCGGTTCGCCGATCTGGTCCTTCGGGCACCGCAACGTCCAGGGTCTTGCGTGGGACTCGCGGAATCGCCTGTGGGCCAGCGAGTTCGGGGCCAACCAGTGGGACGAGCTGAACCTGGTCGAAGCCGGACGCAACTACGGCTGGCCGGTGGTCGAGGGCCGCGCCGACCGTCCGGACTTCGTCGACCCGGTGGTCCAGTGGCCGACCTCGCAGATGTCGCCGAGCGGCATCGCGGTGGGGCCCGACGGCGCCGCGTACCTCGCCGCCCTGCGGGGCCAGTCGGTCTGGCGGGTCCCGATCGGCGCCGACGGGAGGGCGGGGACCCCGACGCGTCACCTCGAGGGGACCTACGGACGGGTCCGCGACGTGCGCTTCGTCGACGACCGGGTGTGGCTGACGACGAGCAACGGCGACGACGACCGGCTCGTCTCGCTGCCTCCGAGCGCCGTCGGCTCCGCCTGACCCGCCGCAGGGCATGTGGCCACGACCCCCTTGGGTGGTGGCCTCTCCCGGTCTCGGTGGCGTTCCAGGTCAGCCCTGGCCGAGCTTGGCGAGGATGAGGGCGCGCGCCTTGCCGGCGTCGGCCTGGCCCTTCATCTCCTTCATGACCTGGCCGATGAGGGCACCGGCGGCCTGAACCTTGCCGCCACGGATCTTGTCGGCGACGTCGGCGTTGGCCGCGATGACGGTGTCGACCGCGGCCTCGAGGGCGCTGTCGTCCTGGACGAGCTCGAGCCCGCGGGCATCGGCCACCGCGGTCGGGCTGCCCTCACCGGCGAGCACGCCGTCGAGCACCTGGCGGGCCATCGAGTCGTTGAGGCGACCCGAGGTGACGAGGCCGTCGAGCTCGGCCACGTGCGCCGGCGTCAGGCCGATCGACGCGGCGTAGGTGACGAGGTCCTGCGCCTCGGCGTTCGCGCGGCGCGACGGCTCGCCGAGCCACCACTTGCGCGCTGCGGCGGGAGTCGCACCGGCGGCGACGGTCTCCTCGATGAGCTCGACCGCACCGGCGTTGAGAACGTCACGCATCTCGAGATCGCTGTAGCCCCAGTCGGACTGGAGGCGCTTGCGACGAGCAGCCGGGTTCTCGGGCAGGGTGCCACGCAGCTGGTCGACCCACTCCGCGGGAGGTGCGACCGGCACCAGGTCGGGCTCCGGGAAGTACCGGTAGTCCTCGGCGTCGGACTTCTCGCGGCCCGACGTCGTGACGCCGGTGTCCTCGTGCCAGTGGCGGGTCTCCTGCAGGATCGAGCCCCCCTCGGACAGGATCGCGGCGTGCCGCGAGATCTCGTAGCGCACGGCCCGTTCGACCGAGCGCAGGGAGTTGACGTTCTTCGTCTCGGTGCGCGTGCCGAGCGGCACCGCCGCCTGCTCGGTCGACGTCGGGTCGCCGGCCTTCGGGCGCAGCGACACGTTGGCGTCGCAGCGCATCGAGCCCTGCTCCATCTTGACGTCGCTGACGTCGAGGGCGCGCAGCAGGTCACGCAGCGCGGACACGTAGGCGCGCGCCACCTCGGGCGCCCGCTCCCCCGCGCCGGTCATCGGCTTGGTGACGATCTCGATGAGGGGGATGCCGGCGCGGTTGTAGTCGACGAGGCTGTGCGTCGCGCCGTGGATGCGCCCGGTGGACCCGCCGACGTGCAGCGACTTGCCGGTGTCCTCCTCCATGTGGGCGCGCTCGATCTCGACGCGGTAGACCGTGCCGTCCTCGAGCTCGACGTCGAGGTGGCCGTCGTAGGCGATCGGCTCGTCGTACTGGGAGGTCTGGAAGTTCTTCGGCATGTCCGGGTAGAAGTAGTTCTTCCGGGCGAACCGGCACCAGGCCGCGATGTCGCAGTTGAGCGCGAGGCCGATGCGGATGGCCGACTCGACGGCCTTCTCGTTGACGACCGGCAGCGCGCCGGGCAGGCCGAGGCACACCGGGCACACCTGCGAGTTGGGCTCGGCGCCGAACTCGGTGGGGCAGCCGCAGAACATCTTCGTGGCCGTGTGCAGCTCGACGTGCACCTCGAGACCCATGACGGGGTCGAAGCGCTCGAGGGCCACGTCGTAGTCGAGGACGGCGTCGGTGGTGGTCGTCATCGTCAGGCTCCCTTCACGGCGGAGGCACCCAGCTCGGGCGCACGGTCGAGGATCGGGCCGCCCCAGCGCGACACCAGGGCCGCCTCGAGGGCCGCCCCGACGCTGTAGAGGCGCTCGTCCTTCGTCGCGGGCGCGAGCACCTGGATGCCGACCGGCAGGCCGTCCTCGTCGGCGACGCCGGAGGGCAGCGACATGCCGGGCACGCCGGCGAGGTTGGCCGGGATCGTGGCGATGTCGTTGAGGTACATGGCCA
>JAEWFB010000575.1 GCA_023389095.1 Actinomycetes bacterium | reverse complement strand
TGTGCATATACTTGCACTCGTGTCCAAGGTACTGACCTCCCTCCCTGTCGGTGAACGCGTCGGCATCGCCTTCTCCGGCGGCCTCGACACCTCGGTGGCCGTCGCGTGGATGCGTGAGAAGGGCGCGGTGCCCTGCACGTACACGGCCGACCTCGGCCAGTACGACGAGCCCGACATCGCCTCCGTCCCGGACCGCGCCGGCCAGTACGGCGCCGAGATCAGCCGGCTCGTCGACTGCCGCCAGGCGCTCGTCGAGGAGGGCCTCTCGGCCATCGCGTGCGGCGCCTTCCACATCCGCAGCGGCGGCAAGACCTACTTCAACACGACGCCGCTCGGCCGCGTCGTCACCGGCACGCTCCTCGTGCGGGCCATGCAGGAGGACGGCGTCTCCATCTGGGGCGACGGCTCGACCTTCAAGGGCAACGACATCGAGCGCTTCTACCGCTACGGCCTCCTCGCCAACCCGCAGCTGCGCATCTACAAGCCGTGGCTCGACGCCGACTTCGTCACCGAGCTCGGCGGCCGTCACGAGATGTCGGAGTGGCTCACCGCCCGCGACCTGCCCTACCGCGCCTCCGCGGAGAAGGCCTACTCGACGGACGCCAACATCTGGGGCGCGACGCACGAGGCCAAGACGCTCGAATTCCTCGACGAGTCCATGGAGGTCGTCGAGCCGATCATGGGCGTCCGGTTCTGGGACCCCGCCGTCGCGATCGAGACCGAGGATGTCACCGTCCGCTGGGAGCGCGGCCGTCCCGTCGCCATCAACGGCGTGACGTTCGAGGACCCGGTCTCGCTCGTCATGGAGGCCAACGCCATCGGTGGCCGCCACGGCCTCGGCATGAGCGACCAGATCGAGAACCGGATCATCGAGGCCAAGTCGCGCGGCATCTACGAGGCGCCGGCCATGGCCCTGCTGCACCTGACCTACGAGCGGCTCCTCAACGCCATCCACAACGAGGACACCATCGCGGCCTACCACGCCGAGGGGCGACGCCTCGGCCGCCTTCTCTACGAAGGCCGCTGGCTCGACCCGCAGTCGCTCATGCTCCGCGAGTCCCTCCAGCGCTGGGTCGCGAGCGCGGTCACCGGCGAGGTCACGCTCCGCCTGCGTCGCGGCGACGACTGGTCGGTCGTCAACACGACGGGGCCGGCGTTCAGCTACCACCCCGAGAAGCTGTCGATGGAGCGCACCGAGGACGCCGCGTTCGGACCGGTCGACCGCATCGGCCAGCTGACGATGCGCAACCTCGACATCGCCGACTCGCGCGCCAAGCTCGAGCTGTATGCCTCCCAGGGCCTGCTCGGCTCCGACGCCACCGACCTCGTCGGCGAGCTCGCCCCCGGCGGCGCCCAGGCCATCGCCGCCAACCCGGCCGCCGCGGACGTCGACGAGCAGGACGAGGCGCTCGACCGCGCCGCCATGGAGTTCGGCACCGACTGACATCCAGCCCGACGCCTCGCGCGGCCGCCCCACCCACCCGGCCGGCCGCGCGGGGCGCCGTACGTGCGGGTAGGGTCGGCGGGCATGCAGCCGATGGACTCGATGACCGACCGCGACACCGTGGACGCGCAGTACGCCCACACCGACAACCTGCGGACCCGGCGCGACGTGTGGGGCCCCGGGCCCGAGGGCGTCTCCCCCACCGAGGTGCTGCTCAGCTCGGTCGTCGCGGCACGCCCGACCAAGGTCATCGAGATCGGTTGCGGCACAGGCCACTTCGCGCGCTCGGTCCTCGACACGCTGCCCGGCGTCGACTACCTGGCCACCGACATCTCGGCCGCGATGGTCGAGGCCACGTCGGCGCTGGGCGTGCCGTCGCGCCAGCTCCCCGGCGACGCGCTCCCCTTCGCCGACGACACCTTCGACGGCGCCGTCGCGGCGTGGATGCTCTACCACGTCCCCGACCTCGACGGCACGCTCGCCGAGCTGCGGCGGGTGCTGCGCGACGGCGGGCGCCTCAGCGTCGCCACGAACGGCGAGGAGCACCTCGCCGACCTGCTGCGCGAGGCGGGCGGCGATCCCCTCGCCACCCAGTTCACGGCCGAGAACGCCGAGGAGACGCTGTCGCGCCACTTCCAGCACGTGTCCCGCCGCGACGTCGAGACGCGTGCGACGTTCCCGGACCACGCCGCCGCCGTCGCGTACCTGTCGACCTTCGACGCCGACCTCGCGGCGTCCCTGCCCAGCTTCGACGGCCCGCGCGGCTACACCGGGCGCTCGTGCATCCTGACGGCACACTGACGGCGCCGGCGCGTCTGGAGTCGCCACAGGCAGGAGGCACCGCGTCCGCCGCTCCTCGTCCCGCGACGTGCCGCCTCGGTTTGTGACCGGCGTACAAATCACGCTCGCCGGTGCGCCCTAGGCTGGCGCCGTGACCGAGCGACCCGTCCAGCCGAGCGATGCCACGACGCGCACCGTCGAGCGCAGCGCCGGCGAGCTCGCGACGCTCGCGGCTCGGCGGATGGAGGAGAACCTCGGCTGGTACCGACGCCTGTCGGCCGAGGAGCGCTCACAGGTGGGCCTGGTGGCCCAGGCCGGCATCTCCCAGTTCATCGCGTGGTTCCGGTCCGAGGGCCACGCGCCCTCGGCGATCTCGATCTTCGCCAACGCCCCCCAGGAGCTGACGCGGTCGGTCAGCCTGCGCCAGACCCTCGACCTCGTACGCACCGTCGTCGACGTCGTCGAGTCTCACGTCGAGACCCTCGCCGGCCCGGGCGACGAGCAGCTGCTGCGCGAGTCGGTGCTGCGGTTCTCACGCGACATCGCCTTCGCCGCGGCCGAGGTGTACGCCGGCGCGGCCGAGGCCCGGGGCGCCTGGGACGCCCGGCTCGAGGCCCTCGTCATCGACGCCGTGCTCCGCGGCGAGGCCGACGAGTCGATGCAGTCTCGCGCCACGGCCCTGGGCTGGGGCGAGATCTCGCACGTGACGTTCGTCGTCGGAACGGCGCCCGAGGCGCGCGCGAGCACGGTGCCCGCGGTCGACGACCTGCGTCGCGCCGTGCGCAAGGAGGGCG
Source organism: Actinomycetes bacterium (assembly GCA_023389095.1). Taxonomy (GTDB): domain Bacteria; phylum Actinomycetota; class Actinomycetes; order Actinomycetales; family Dermatophilaceae; genus Monashia. The sequence continues at coordinate 5,737 of JAEWFB010000575.1, read as the reverse complement.
TCGAGGCGCTCGTGCTCGTCCAACGCACCCGGCTCATCGCCGTCGTCGGCGGCACCCGTGAGCCGCTCGCGGTCGTCGGCGCGGTCGCCGACCGGTTCGGGCCCGGACCCGTGGTGGTCGGGCCCACCGTGCCGCACCTGTTCGCCGCCGGACGCTCGGCGCGGGCCGCGCTGAGTGGCCTGTCGGCGGCTGCGGCGTGGCCCGACGCCCCTCGCGTCGTCGAGTCCGACGCCCTCCTTCCCGAGCGCGCCCTCGCCGGTGACCAGAGCGCCCGGCGCATCCTCGTCGAGCGGATCCACCGCCCCCTGCGCGGGGCGCAGCAGGCGCCGCTGCTGGCCACCGCGACCTCCTACCTCGAGAACGGCGGGAGTCTCGAGGCCACCGCCCGAGCCCTGTTCGTGCACCCGAACACGGTCCGCTACCGCCTCGGACGCATCAGCGACGCCACCGGCTACGACCTGACGACGCCCCGTGAGGCGTGGGCGGCGCGGATCGCACTCGCGCTCGGACGCCTCAGCTGACCGACCGCGCGGCGACCTGCGCGACGTCCCGCTGGGTGAGGCGTCCGTGCGCAGGTTGCTCGACGGTCTCGGCGGTGCTGCCGGTGCGCCTTGGAGGTATCCTCCAAACATTCGCGGCCGAGTTGGTGGCATTCGGTGGCGAGGTCCTGACCGGTAACCGGGAAGTGTTGGACACGTGCTAGCGATCGTCTGCCCTGGACAGGGCTCCCAGACCCCAGGCTTCCTCTCACCGTGGCTCGAGCTGCCGGGCCAGCGCGAGCTGCTCGCCTCGCTGGGTGAGGCCGCCGGCACCGACCTCGTCGCCCACGGCACCGAGTCCGACGCCGAGACGATCAAGGACACCGCCGTCGCCCAGCCGCTCATCGTCGGCGCCGGCCTCACGACGCTCGCCGCACTCCTCGACGGCACGACGCTGCCCGCGTCCACCGTCGTCGCCGGCCACTCCGTCGGCGAGTTCACGGCAGCCGCGGCCACCGGCGTCCTGGCGCCCACCGAGGCGATGTCGCTCGTCAGCGTCCGCGGTCGCGCCATGGCCGAGGCCAGCGCGGTCACCCCCACCGGCATGGCCGCCGTCCTCGGTGGCGACCCCGACGAGGTGCTTGCCGCCCTCGAGCGCCACGGCCTGACGCCCGCGAACATGAACGGCGCCGGCCAGGTCGTCGCCGCCGGCACCCTCGAGCAGATCGCCGCGCTCGCCGACGACGCCCCGGCCAAGGCCCGCGTCATCCCCCTCCAGGTCGCCGGCGCCTTCCACACGCACCACATGGCGCCGGCCGTCGAGGCCCTCGCGGCGCGCGCCGCCGACGTCACGCCGGCCGACGCGTCGGTGACCCTGCTGTCCAACGCCGACGGCACCGCCGTGGGCTCGGGCGCCGACGCGCTGTCGCGCCTCGTGAGCCAGGTCAGCAACCCGGTGCGCTGGGACCTCTGCATGGAGACGCTCCTGTCCCTCGGCGTCACCGGCCTGGTCGAGCTCGCCCCCGCCGGCACCCTCGTCGGTCTCGCCAAGCGCGCCATGCGCGGCGTCGAGACCCTCGCCCTCAAGACGCCCGACGACCTCGAGGCCGCGCGCCGGATGATCTCCGAGCACGGCGCCGCCGCGTCCAGCACCCCGGACGCCACCTCGGACACCGGCCCGTCCGCGTCCTGACCCTCACCCCCGCGACCACAGAGAAGGCACCGTGACCACCGCACCCGGCACCGCACCGCAGCCCAAGGGCACCGGCACCCTCGTCGACACCGGGGCCGCCCGCCACTCCCGCATCCTCGGCGTCGGCGCCTACCGCCCCGCCCGCGTCGTGATGAACGCCGAGATCGTCGACAAGATCGACTCGAGCGACGAGTGGATCCGCGAGCGCTCCGGCATCGTCAGCCGTCACTTCGCGGCGCCCGACGAGAGCGTCATCGACATGTCCGAGCACGCGGCCCGCCAGGCCCTCGAGCACGCCGGCGTCTCGCCCGAGCAGATCGGCTTCGTCCTCGTCGCCACCGTGACCCACCCGTACCAGACGCCCGCCTCGGCCCCCGAGCTCGCCGCCCGCCTCGGGTCGACGGCCCCGGCCCTCGACATCTCGGCCGCCTGCGCCGGCTACTGCTACGGCGTCGCCATGGCCAGCGACATGGTCAAGGGCGGCTCCGCCGACTACGTCCTCGTCGTCGGCGTCGAGAAGCTGAGCGACTTCACCGACCCCTACGACCGCGGCAGCGCCTTCATCTTCGGCGACGGCGCCGGCGCCTGCGTCGTCGGCCCGAGCGACACCCCCGGCATCGGTCCGACGGTGTGGGGCTCCGACGGCACGCAGCGCGACGCCATCACCCAGAAGCAGGCGTGGACCGACCTGCGTGAGTCGTGGCAGGACGCCCAGGCCGACAAGAACTCGTGGCCGGCCATCGGCATGGCCGGCCAGACGGTGTTCCGGTGGGCCGTCTGGGGCATGGCCCCGGTCGCCCAGCAGGCCATCGACAAGGCCGGCATCAAGGCCGACGACCTCGACGCCTTCATCCCCCACCAGGCGAACATCCGCATCATCGACGCGATGGTCAAGCAGCTCAAACTGCCCGCCGACATCCCGGTGGCCCGCGACATCGTCACGACGGCCAACACCTCCGCCGCCTCGATCCCGATCGCGACCACGCGCATGCTCGCCGAGAAGGAGATCCCGAGCGGCGGCCTCGCGCTGCAGATCGGCTTCGGCGCGGGCCTCGTCTACGCGGCCCAGGTCGTCGTCCTTCCCTGACACCAGCTCCCGCCGGTCCCGACGGGTCATTCGGGCCAACGGAACGACACGGATCCCAACCACAAGGAGCAGACAGATGGCTCAGTCCGAGCAGGAGATCCTCGAGGGTCTTGCCGAGATCGTCAACGAGGAGACGGGCCTCGACACCGAGTCCGTCGAGATGGACAAGTCCTTCACCGAGGACCTCGACATCGACTCCCTCTCGATGATGACGATCGTCGTCAACGCCGAGGAGAAGTTCGGCGTGCGCATCCCGGACAGCGAGGTCAAGAACCTCAAGACCGTCCGCGACGCCGTCACGTACATCTCGGGCGCCCAGTCCTGACGCGGACGGCCGGTGGGTGACCGCCGGCCGACCCGCACGACCCGCTTCCGGGAGCCGCGTCGTGGCCGGGCCGACCAGCTGGGCCGGGCCGCGACGGCCGGCCCGACCCGGAGCACTCCGGCAACCGCAGCACCACGAGCAGCACCACCCGACCGCACCGGCCGGCCCTCACGCACCATCCGCACACCTGACTCGACAGGAGCACGTCACATGACCTCCAATCGCGACCGACGCGTCGTGGTCACCGGTCTCGGCGCCACGACGCCCCTCGGCGGCACGGCCCCCGAGACCTGGGAGGCCCTGCTCGCGGGGCGTTCCGGCGCCCGCCCGATGGACTACGACTGGGTCGCCAAGTACGAGCTCCCGGTGACCTTCGCGGCCACCATCGCGACGCCGCCGGTCGAGGTCCTCGCCAAGGTCGAGACCCGCCGCCTCGACCCGTCGAGCCAGTACGCCCTCATCGCGGCCCGCGAGGCGTGGGCCGACGCCGGCGCCCCCGAGATGGACCCGGAGCGGCTCGGCGCCGCCATCGGCTCCGGCATCGGCGGCGTGTGGACCCTGCTCGACCAGTGGGACGTGCTCAAGGAGAAGGGCCCCCGCCGCGTCTACCCGCTCGCGGTGCCGATGCTCATGCCGAACGGTCCGGCCGCGGCGGTCTCGCTCGACCTCGGCGCCCGGGCCGGCGCCCACACCACGGTCAGCGCCTGCGCGTCGGGCGCCGAGAGCATGGGCTACGCGATCGACATGATCCGCACCGGCCGGGCGGACGTCGTCGTCGCCGGTGGCACCGAGGCCGCCGTGCACGCCCTTCCCATCGCCGGCTTCGCGGCCATGCAGGCGCTCTCGACGCGCAACGACGAGCCGGAGAAGGCCTCGCGCCCGTACGACACGGGCCGCGACGGCTTCGTGCTCGGCGAGGGTGCGGCGGTCATCGTGCTCGAGTCCGAGGAGCACGCGAGGGCCCGCGGCGCGAAGATCTACGCCGAGCTCGCGAGCGTCGGCATGTCCGCCGACGCCCACCACATCACGGCCCCCGAGCCCAACGGCTCGGGTGCGGCACGCGCCATGACGTACGCCGTCGAGCGGGCCGACCTGTCGCTGTCCGACATCATCCACATCAACGCGCACGCCACGTCGACGCCGGTCGGTGACGTCGCCGAGTACAACGCCATCAAGCGGGCGTTCGGCGACCACACCGAGAACCTGTCCGTCACGGCGACGAAGTCGATGACCGGCCACCTGCTCGGCGCCGCCGGAGCGCTCGAGGCCGTCATCACCATCCAGTCGATCCACAACCGGCTCGTCCCGGCGACGATCAACCTCGACGACCAGGACCCCGAGATCCCGCTCAACGTCGTCACGGGCGAGGCGCAGAAGCTGCCCGACGGCGACATCGCGGCCCTGAACAACTCATTCGGTTTCGGCGGCCACAACGTCGCCCTCGCGATCCGCAGCATCTGACGCGTCACTCGTCCGACGCCGGGGCCCCCTCGCCATCGCGGCCGAGGGGGCTCTGGTGTCCGTTCACTACGTCGTTGCGCAGGCGCCACCGGCGAACGGTCACCGACTTCAGGGTGCGGCCCAGCACTTCTGCCGACTCCGCCGGTGGACGGCCGAGCACGATCGCATCCTCTGCGGCCGTCCACGGCTTGCGGATCACGTCCTAACGCCCGGCGCGCTCGACCGGCGGCGCCCAGGCCGCGACCTCTGCTGCAGCCGCGGCCTTGCGAGGAATGGTGGGCCAGGCCTGAGGGGGCCAGCAGTGGGCAGCCAGTGCCGCCGCCGCCCGGTTGGCCACCATCACGTTGAACACCTGATCCCGTGAGTTGCGACGCGTCGAGCGCCGGACACCGCACACCTGCCAGATCTGCGCTTCGAAAAACCGCGCCAGCGGTTCCGAAGCGGTGACGAGACTGATGAACGGCATTCCTGTGCGGCTGATGCCGACCGAACCATCCCCATCGAGGACACCCCTCAGATAGTCGCTGTGGACCAACCCGACGCCCTGTGGGGGTGCCAGGTCGTACGCCTTGCGGCCCGGCGCCATTCCCAGCGCGGCCAGCTCCACACGAGTGGCTTGGTCGAAGAACTGAAGCGTGTAGCTGACGTAGTCGTCGGCGAAGTTGGTCGGACGCCGCCGACGCCTCAGGAACGAGCGACACGGGATCACGGAACGGATCTGTCGCAGGACCTCGACGTCCCGTTCCTGTAGCTCGATCCCGACCTTCCCTTTGGCGGTGACGCTTCCGGAATGCCAGCCATCGGTGTGAAGCAACCCGAGGAGGTAGGCGACCGCGGGCCGCGATGGATCGAGCAACATGTCTGGACGTTAGCCACGACCCACGACAGTCACAGTCCCACTCCCGCAGGCCCCAGGCCATCACTCGCCCTGAGGCCGTCGGTCGCCGCGTCAGGCGATGCGGGCGCGGTGAGCCTCGGGGCGCACGTTGCCCGGCAGCTCGTCGGTGGGCTTGCCCTTCGCGAGCAGCTGCCCGCCCCAGACGCCCCACTCGCGCCGCTGCGTCGCGACGGCGAGGCAGGACTCGACGAGCGGGCAGGTGCGGCAGACCGCCCGCGCGGCATCGGCCTCTGCCGTGGTGGCCGGCCAGAACAGCTCCGGGTCGTGGGGGGGGGGGGGGGGGGGGGGCCCCCCC
>JAEWFB010000538.1 GCA_023389095.1 Actinomycetes bacterium | reverse complement strand
CCGCCGCAAAGTGCTTGCGGCCGCCCTGGTCCGCGACGCGTTGCCGCATCAACCAGGAACACGTGGAAAGCGGCGTCGGCCTGGCCTTCCGCCCGGGATCCGTACTCAAGGACGAGGAGGACGAAGGTGTGGAGTCGACGATGACGGCCGTCGAAACTCGGAGGCCGCCATCTGGTGACTGTGCGATTTGAACATGTCTGTTGGGGCCTGGCATCACCATCCAGCACGAGCGGCGCCCCATTGGGTGCCAACTCGACCAGCGCGACCCGGAGCTCCCGCATATGCAACATCCGGCGTTTGCCGCCGGCAGTACGTCATACCGCCGGCTGCTGGCCGTCGCCATGCCCGCAGATGTTCGCGTCGTGGGGAATTGGCCAACGGGGAAGGTGCAGAGTTGAGCTGGGAGGTGCACGGTGATGCGTACCCGGGCGCGCGCCAGGACGAGGGAGGTGCCGGTGAGTGAACAAATGAGCGGCGCCGGAGTTGGAGCACGCCCCGGGCGTGGCGCGTCCCGAGTTCCAGTCGCCGTACGCCCGAGGCTCCCGGCGGGACCGGCAGCGTGAGCAGGCGATGGTCCGCGCTACTTGCTTCGCTTGTCGGGGCGGTCTGTTTCTATGCCATCTTCCGGCTGCTGGCTGGCCCGGACCGGCCTGTGCGTAGCGATGTGGTGCAGGGCGCTTTGGTAGGTGTTGGGCTGGCTGTCGTCACCGTCGAGGCGCTCTCGCGGGTCACAGCGATCAAGGTCAACGGTTGGGTGACGATGCCCGGGTGCGGCGTCCCGGGCAACGGCTTCCTGACACGGGCCGCGTGCACCTGGATGTTTCCCGGACCGGTCAACGTGCCGGACGAGGCGATGTACTGGACAACCCAGGTCGACGAGGCGGGCCGGGCGCTGAGCGGGCACCGCAGCTACGTCATGCACTTCCCGGCAGGTGGGCTGCCACCCAACGAGGCGTTCTGGTCGCTGACGATGGGCGACGCCCGCAACCGCTTCGTCCCGAATCCGATCCGCCGATACAGCGTGAGCGACCGGTCGGGGCTTGCGCCGAACGCAGACGGGTCGGTGGACGTCTACATCCAGAACGCCGCTCCCGTCGACCATGAGTCCAACTGGCTCCCTGCGCCCTCGGGCGGGTTCACCCTCTGGCTGCGCGCCTACCGCCCGGGCCGGGTCATTCTGGACGGCGGGTATGCCGTACCGCCGGTTACCCAGGCGGGGTGGCCCCGGCCATGAAGTTCGAACACGTCATCATCTTCGGCACGGTCATGGTCGCGGCATGGTTCGGCGCCCTGTACTTCTGGCCGCGTGTGCTGCTGTCGGTGTTCAAGAGGGCGATCCTCGTCAAGGGACTCGGCGACGGCCCTGTCCCGGTGAACACGCTCTACGTGCAGTCCCAGCAGTCGTTCGCTGATCCTGTCGGGGCCAGCACGGGGTCCCCGTTGGCCACGACGGGCGTCAACCGGGACACGCTCATGAGCGCCGGCTGGCTGGAGCTACGCAAAGGCCCTCGGCTGCTGCACGTGCCGGACGCGGGAGACCGCTACTACAGCGTCCAGCTGACCGACCCCTTCACGAACACGAACTTCGCCTACGTCGGCCCCCGCACCACGGGCACTCAGGTGGGCGACTACCTCATCACTGGACCGGCCTGGACTGGAACGGTTCCCAGCGGGTTCACGCAGATCGCCTCTCCACGCAACTCGGTCCTGGTCTTCGGACGAGTCCTCGTCTACGCGGACAGCGACTTGCCGCTCGCCCACCACTTGGCGAAGGAGATCCGAATCTCGGCACCGCCAGAGCCCCACAGCGGCACCGACACGACACCCTGAGCCGGAAGGGCCTGCCAGAGCATGGACCGGGCTCTCGTGCGACGACCAGCGGCACACCGCCGCGAGGCGATCGGCGGGCCTGCTGAGGATGGCCGGTTGTCAGAGGTTTGCCCTGCCCGCGCGGGGTGCAGTCGCCGTAGGTGCCGCCGCACCCGCATCACGAGCCCGGCGCGCGGCAGGGGGCTGCCGTTCCCGCCGAGGACCCGACAGCGGCTACCGGGCTGTACGTTGCCCTGATGCGTGTGCAGTCGAACTCCGGCGCCGTCCGCGAGGATGCGCGGACGTGGCGGTCGATGACCGCATTCACGAAGATCGGCATGGTCATCGTCTGGGCGGTCTTCGTCCTGTACCTGGTCCTGCTTCTGAAGTTGCTGCTTTTCTCGCGTGCGCCCGGCTCTGAGCGCTCGCTCAACCTGATTCCCCTCGCCAGCATCTCGGACTACGTGTTCAGCGGCCCGGGAGCGGTGAAGAAGTTCGCGATCGGCAACGTGCTGGGCAACGTCGTGGCGTTCGTCCCGCTCGGTGCCGTCGTGCCCGTGCTGCGACGCAGGACCGCTCTCAGGTCGAACCTCCTGTTCATCGTCTCCGCGAGCGTCGCGGTGGAGGTCGTTCAGGGCCTCTTTGGAGTCGGCGCATCGGACATCGACGACGTCATCTTGAACACGCTTGGCGGGCTTCTCGGCATCCTGTTCTTCACCTTCCTGCTCGTGGTGCTGCGCTCCTGGAGTCGCTTGATCACGGTGATGGCCGTGCTTTCGCTCCTGGCCGTCCCGGTCCTCTGCTACTTCCTGTTCGCCATCAGACTGCGCATGTGATCCCTGCGGGCGTCGATCCTGCAACCCGCCTTGGCGGGAGGCAACGGCCTGTCAGCAGAGATCAAGGGTCGCCTCGAGCTCCCCCCGTTCTTGCTCAGCTGAGGAATGCGCGAATCCGACCGGGGCCTCTGCGCCGAGTCGGAACCCGGCCCAGGGGCCTCGCCCTTGCCAGGTGAGGCTGCCCGCGTCATGGGGGTCTTGGGCTGGCGGTTGAGGGTGGGCGGCGAGTCCGGGACGGCCTCGGTCATGTCGCAGACGCACGCCTGGCCGTTCGGGAAGTCGCGATGCTGCGCAGAGGCAGGCGGACCGGCTGGGCCCGTGCCCTCGGCAGGCTCGCCCGGCGCGCGGCCTCCTCGCGGTCGAGCCGTGGGCGGACATCGCAACGCCGATGATGCCCGGACCACGGTGGTCATGACGGTCCTTCCCTTTCTTGCGACGAGCCCGATCGGGTGCACGCCACGGTCGAACCGCGCCACGCCGCCTCGACGAAGCACCTCCGACCCGGGACCCGCGCTCCGCACCGGGTCACATGCCCAGGTTCCGGCAAGTCCCGAAAGGCCCTGACCGACCGTCAGATTCCTGGCTGGTCGTCGGCGCGGCCCCCTCCGTCTCAGCTTGCGCACCTTGCGCACGGGAGGGTGTGCAATCGTTGAGGGTCGTCTTCGAGCCGGAGTGTGAGGTCGATGCGCGCGAGGTTCGGGCTGATGGTGATCCCAGTCCTGCTCCTCGTCGCCGGCTGTGGGTCAGGTGCTATCGGATCCTCAGCCGCACCGTCACGTCTGGCGTTCCCGCAGTGCACTCGTGCGAGCGCGCACTTGCCTGCGTTGTCGTCGGCGCAATCGACGTTCGTCACCGTTCCCGGTCAGCCGTTCGCGGTCGTGACGACGACGAACGGTCGCTGGGCGATGGTGTCGATGGACGGCGCGATCGGCGTCTACTCGACCGCCTCGTTCCCGCCTGATCTAACCAGGACCATCCCTGTTGCGGGGTCAATGGCCGGCGAAGCCCTGACCCCAGACGGCAGGTACCTCGTTGTCGCAGACGGAGCGTCCGGTGCGGTCATCGTCGACGTGGCGCGGGCGGTCGGCGGCGCCCCGGGTCCAGTCGTGGGACGGGCGAAGGCGCCCGCAGATGGCGGGGCGGTCGGTGTCGCGATCTCTCCTGACTCACGTTTCGCGTTCGTTGCGATGGAGAAGGCCGGAACGCTGGCGGTGTTCGACCTCGCGAAGGCCGTTGGACCCTCCGCCGGCCAGGATTCCCTGGTCGGGGAGGTCCCGCTTGCCGCAGCCGCCACAGGTGTCGCCGTGTCCCCGGACGGCACTTCGATCTACGCCACGAGCCAAGCCGGGGCTGGCCGCGAAGGTCTGCTCTTCCTGATCGACCTGCACCGGGCAGAGACCGACCCGCGTCACGCGATCATCTCTCGGACGCCCGCCGGATGCAGTCCCGTCCGCGTCCTTCCTTCCAGGGACGGCTCGACCGTGTGGGTCACCGCCCGCGGCAGCAACGAGGTCCTCGCCTTCACCGCGGCAGGGCTGCGCGCCGACCCCGCGCATGCGCTGGCTGCGACGGTGCAGGTCGGGCCGGCCCCCGTCGCTCTCTGCCTCATCGACCACGACCGCTACCTCGTTGTCTCGGACTCGAACCGCTTCGGGCCGCCCAACGCGGTCGGCGACGTACGGGTGCTCGACGTCGCTGCCGCCCTCGCCGACAGGCCCTCCACCCTCGCCCAGACTCCCGCCGGCCGGTTCCCACGTGGCCTTGCTGCCACCGCCGACGGAACGATCCTGCTGATCAGCAACTACGCCAGCGGACAGCTCCAAGCCGTCGACCTGCATCGCCTGCTCACCCCACGCTGAAACTCGATGCCCATCACCGCACGCATTACGGCCCGGAGTGCCATACCCGTTGCCAGACCCGCGAAGGCCGTAGCCGTCTGCGACCATCCTCGCGGCGGTCGAACGAGCGTCGTCCGCGCTGCTGCGGAGGAAGCACGAGAGGTCCGCGCAGTCAGTCTTGAAGCGGGCCGTACCGGACGAGCAAAGGAAATCCTTCGAGCGGCTGCTCGGCGTGCATCACCTGACTCGGCACGAGCCGCGCGATCGTCAGGCCGACGACCTGCGCCAATCCGCCGCGTCAGGACCGTGCGCTGAGGCATCCGTCGCGCCGACCAGCCTCACGCAGCGTCGGTGTGTCGGTGGGGAGATCCTTGGGGCCCATCGTGTCCGATCGCAGGAGGGCGACCGCCGACAGCCAGTCGTAGGCTCGCGCCATGAGCGAACGGGTAGCGGTCTACATCGACTTCGACAACGTGGTCATCTCCCGCTACGACGACATCCACGGCAAGCAGGCGTGGCGACATGACGATCCACGCAAGCACGCATGGTCTGCAACGTCGAAGGACCCGCTCGACGCGAAGCTGGCTGCGGCCCGCGTCGACATCGGGGCGATCATCGACTATGCGGCTTCCTTCGGCAGCGTGTCGCTGAGCCGGGCCTACGCCGACTGGTCGGTGCCCGCCAACGCGGCCTACAAGGACGAGCTGATGGGACGTGCCCTTCACCTCGTTCAGCTGTTCACCGCCTCCGGTGTCAAGAACGGAGCCGACATCCGGCTCGCCGTCGATGCTGTCGAAGACCTCATGCGTCACCCCGAGATCACCCACGTGGTCCTTGTTGCTGGAGACTCCGACTACGTCCCACTCGCGCAAAGCTGCAAGCAGCTCGGTCGCTACGTGGTCGGCATCGGGGTCGCCGGGTCGACCAGCAAGGCGCTGGTGTCAGCCTGCAACGAGTTCATCGACTACGCCCACCTGCCTGGAGTCACTCCGCCGCCGGCCGCCAAGCCGGTAGAGACCGCCGCACCAGCCAAGAAGGCAGCCGCGAAGAAGATTCCACGGAAATCCACGTCTGCGGACCCCTCAGTAGAGGAGGCGACCAACCTGCTCGTCCGTGCCATTCGGGTCGGGCTGCAAAAGGGGGATGACGACTGGGTCTACGCGGCGGGGGTAAAGAGCCAGATGCAGCGAATGGATCCGGCCTTCACCGAGAAGTCGCTCGGGTTCACCAGCTTCCGAGCGTTCGTGGAGTCCCGGAGCGACAAGGTGGAGACCAAACACACCAACGGCCAGTTGAGCGTACGGCTGGCCTGAGCCGCTGGCCAAGGCGGGCGGCCCTAGTCCGCGACGCGTTGCCGAATCAACCAGGAAACACGGGGAAACCGCGCGTCGGCCTGGTCATCCTCTCGGGATCCGTACTCGAGGACGAGGAGGACGAAGGTGTGCGGGTCAACGACGACGCCCGTCGAAACTCGGAGACCGCCATCTGGTGACGGGGCGATAGAGCAGGTCTGTTGCGGCTTGGCGCAGTCCACCGCAGGCCCCTCCTCATCGGCGGGAAAGCCCCCCGGCTCCGAGAGTCGGAACGTGGCCAGATTGGCACGAGATGGTTGGGCCCGCGCGTCAACATCCAGCACCAGCGGCGCCTGGTCCGGTGCCAACTCGTTGACGACGATGGATGCATCGTCCTTGGGGGCGAGTGTGACGAGCTTGCCCTTCACCCTCCAGGCGTACGCATTCGGCTGGAGATGCGTGCCACCCGCGGTCGCGTGAGGAACATCCTCGGGTGGGACGACAGATCCGCGCCCGTAACCGTCCGGGCTGGATGAAACTGCAGCGTCACGGGCACTGCCCGCGTCGGCTGTCCGCGGCGTCTGGCACCCGCCGAGAAGGAGGGCGACCAGGGCCGACCCGACCAGCGCCACCCGAAGCTTCCGCATATCTCCCCTGTCGATGAGCTCGGTACTGTTGACGAGCATGTGCCGTTGGACAGGGGCCGGCCGCATTCACTAGTACCCCGACGCGTATCCCAGGCTCCAATGCACCAAACCGGCACCGGATGCCGGACTGCGACCTTTCATCCGGTCACTGCGGACCGATGCTAGAACCTAGCGGGGAACCGGGTGCAACATCCGGCGTTGCCGCCGGGACTGCGGTACTTCGCCGCCAGCTGGCCCCGTTCCGCGTGTCGGGCTCAGGGCCCTTCAGGCCGGCTCGCTCAGCCGTGTCGGCTGGGGCGTTGGAGCAGCTCGGGGCTTCGAGATGTCGACTTCGTACCTGGCTCGATCCGTCGTCGAGGATGCTCGTGCGTGGTGGCCTCACGGGCATCTACCGTCCGAGCCCTCGGCGGAGGGATCATGGGCCGCAGGAGGCGGAGATGAGCGAGACGCGTGATGCGATCCAGCGGTTCCATGACGCACTCAACAGCCACGACCTCGAAGCGTTGGGGCGCGCGGTGCATGAGGAGTGCGTCTTCGA
>JAEWFB010000519.1 GCA_023389095.1 Actinomycetes bacterium | reverse complement strand
CCCCGGGGGTGGTGCTCTGGTGGACGGCGGCCATGGAGGCCTGCTTGGAGGTGTCGGTCGTGCCCATGACGGTCCTGTCGTGAGAGTCCTGGTGTCCGAGCCCGAGGCGGTGGGACCGCCTCGGGCACGGACGGGGTCGTACGTGCTCAGCGCGTGCTCAGCGCGTGCTCAGCGCGTCGGTCAGTGCGTCAGCCTCAGGGCCGACGCGACGACGTCGAACAGGTCGGTGTTGTCGATCGTGCCGGCGAGCTTCTGCGAGCCGGGACCGTAGCCGTACACCGGCACGTCGGCGCCGGTGTGGTTGCCGGACAGGTAGGTCAGCCAGAGGCTGGCGTCGGTCGAGCCGTCCCGGACGTCGGCCGGGTCGTCGACGGTGCGGAACGTCGCCGGCGCGAAGTTCTTGACGTTCCCGGCACCGGAGCCGTTGATCGGGCCGGTGGAGCGGGTCGCGTCCTTGGTGTTGCCCGACGCGCGGACCGTCGCCGAGTTGTTGGCCGTGTTGCCGCTGTCGACGTTGGTCGGAGGAGCTGCCGCCTCGGCGTTGGTGAAGGTGCCCTTCTCGATGATGTTGAAGCCGGCGCACTCGTGGTCGGCCGTGACGACGACGAGGGTGTGGCCGTCGCGCTTGGCGAAGTCGAGGGCGACCTTGACGGCGTCGTCGAACGCCTTGGTCTCCTCGAGCGTCTGGGCGGCGTCGTTGGCGTGGGAGCGCTTGTCGATGAGGGCGCCCTCGACCTGCAGGTAGAAGCCGTTGCCGGCGTTCTTGCGCCCGTCGAGCAGCGAGATGGCCTTGGAGGTCATCTCGGGCAGCGAGGGCTCGGCGGCCTGCGGCGCGCTCGGGTTCTCGCGCTTGAACTTCTCGTTGGTGAGGTTGCCGCGGTTGAAGAGACCGAAGACCTTTGCGCCCGAGGCCTTCTCGAGGTCGGTGCGCGTCGCGACGGTCTGCGACGCCGCGGAGCCGAGCACCTGGTAGCCCTGCGCGCCCAGTGCCTGCTCGTCTGCGGCGTCGAAGCGGGAGAGCCCGCCGCCGAGGATGACGTCGGCCGTGCCGTTGCGCGCGATCTGCTTGGCGATGGGGGTGACGCGCACGTCGCTCGTCGGCAGCGGCTGACCGGTGACCGTCGTGTCCTGGCAGGACGCGGCGCTGTAGCTCGGGCCCTGACAGCCACGCGCGAGCGCGTGGCTCATCTGACCGGCCGGGGTGGCGTCGGTGATCTCGGCCGTGGACACGTTGCCGGTCGCGTAGCCGGCCTGCTTGGCCATCTCCATGACCGTCGGCACCGAGACACCCTTGGCGTCGACGCCGAGAGCCGCGTTGTACGTCTTGACGCCGGAGGACCACGCGGTGGCGGCCGAGGCGGAGTCGGTGACGAAGTTCGGCGTGAAGTCGGGCTCGCCGGGCTGGCCGGAGTTCTTCTCGACCGCGTACGTCTGGTTCTGGCCGACGACCGGCATCTGCTCCATGTTGAGCCTGCCGGCGGCGCCGTAGTACCGCAGTCGCGCGGCGTCGACGTGGGTGCGGCCCATGCCGTCGCCGAGCAGGTAGATGACGTTCTTGACGCGTCCGTCGTTGGCGGCGACGCCGGCGGACGCTGAGGGGCCGGAGGGGCCCGTGGGACCGGCGGTGGCCGGGAGGGCGGTGGCGGTGGCGACGGCCGCCGTCGCGGCGAGGACCGCGAACGCGGCCGTGGCCGCAGTGGTGCGCTTGCGCATGTGTGAGACCTCACTGTGCAGTTCGGTTGCGCCCGCTCCGGGCGCACCGAGCACGCTAGGAGCGCCGAGGACCCACCGGGCCATCACGCGGTGGCCACTGGGTGAACGTTCGCCTGCGCAGCGCAGCGTGGTGCCGGCGCCACACCCCGCCCTCGGGCGCGCAGCGCGCCGGTGCGGCGGCCTACGGCGTGGGGGCGGAGGCCACGCTCGAGCCGTGGCCGGTCGCGATCTGGGCGATCGCGCGCACCGAGTCGGTGCCCGGGGCGAGGTAGCCGTTGTGCCCGTGCGCCCCGCCGACCGGGAGCGCGTGCGCACCGAAGGCGGGCGAGGTCGGGTCGGCGGCGTGCCCGAAACCGTCGACGCGGGTGTGCGGCACGAGCGCGATCGGGTCGTCGGCGGCGACGCCGGCCCAGACGTTCGCCCGTGTGTGCAGCGCCGACCGGGACCACACGTCCATCCCCGGCGACCCGACGACGACGAGGTTCGACACGCGCAGGCGGGGCGCGGCGATGCCGCAGACCACCGAGCCGTAGCTGTGGCACACGAGGCTGACGGTGGCCGAGTGCGAGAGGTGGTCGACGAAGGCCGCCAGCCGGGGAGCACCCTCGACGGCGCGGTCCGAGCGGGCGGCGTCGGCGTCGAGCCCGGCCGGCGGGTCGTAGTCGAGCCAGACCACGACGGCGGCCGGCGTGCCGGGGTCGGCGCGCTCCATCTCGGCGAGCAGGGTCCGGGCCTGCACGGCCGGGTGCCGGCGGCCGGCCTCGTGCTCGTCCCGGAGCAGGGCGGCCGTCCAGCCGACGCCGGGGACGATGACGGCGATGTGGCGGGCCGTGCGCACGTCGCCGAACGCCTCGACGAGGCGCCCCTGGCCGCGCGCGTCGGCGCTGAGCACCGTGGCCGTCGGGCCGCTGACGGCCACCGGGGTCCCGTCGCTGATGGACTGGCCCACGGCGGGTGCCGCCCCGACGACCAGGGTCGCCAGGGTGACGCCGGCGAGGGCGAGCCGGTCGCGCAGCGTCCCCCGCGCAGGCCGCCGCGCAGGGGCGGCCCGTCGGTGACGGGGCGGTCGTCGGTCCACGCAGCATCCTTGTCGTCGGTCGGGGCGGCAAAGGTGGTGAGTCTGACGGACCAGGCTGTGAGCGCCTCACAGGATGGGGCCGCGCGGCCCTGCGGCCGCCTGCGCCTGCGGTGCGGGGCGCCGCACGGACAGGTCGACCTGCTCGACGACGGCCCGCGCATCCGGCGACGCCGGATGGAGCCAGGCGAGGTCGAGCGGGACGTGTGCCGGCGGCGCGAGCCGCGTCGCGCGGACCCCGTGGGCCTCGGAGACGGCGAAGTCGCGGGGGCCCAGGGCGAACGCGCGTCCCTCGCGCAGCAGGTAGGACCGGCTGCCGCTGAGCCGGGACGTCCCGGTCAGCAGCAGCGGGTCGAGGCCGCGTGCTCGGCAGACCTCGACGAGGGCGTCGTGGTAGGCCGGGCTCTGCTCGCGGGGCCACAGCAGCAGCGGGACGTCGCGCAGCCGCGTCAGGTCCGCGGTCCGCTCAGGCCCCACGACGGCGTCGGCAGCGATGACGAACAGCTCGTCCCGCCGCAGGGTCCGGGCCCGCCCACGCCGGGGCGCGTCGAGGTGGTGCCCGAGCCCGAGCTCTGCCGCGCCGGTGTCGAGGGCCGCCGTCACCTCACCCGTGTCGACCTCGAGCACCGACACCGTGATGTCGGGATGGGTCCGTTCGAGCCGGCGCAGCAGGTGCGGCATCAACCGGTTGACGACGCTCGGGGAGGCGGCGAGCCGGACCTCGCGGGTCCGGCGACGACCGGCGGCCGCCGCCACGCGGTCGAGCTCGTCCATCGCGTCGAGCACCCGGACCGCGTGGGGGAGCAGCTCGGCGCCCTCGGGCGTGAGGGTCGTCCCGCCGCTCGAGCGATGGAACAACCTGACCCGCAGGGCCCGCTCGAGGCTCGCCAGCTCCTTGCTGACGGTGGGCTGGGCGAGCTGGAGCCGGCCCGCAGCCCGGCCGAAGTGGAGCTCGGTCGCCAGCGCGCGGAACACCTCGAGCTGCCTGGTCGTCGCCCTCATGACACCTCTTCTGCCTCGGCCGGGAGCCGGAGCGCCCCGGGCCGCCTCATTCCACAATGGTATCGACAGATGCAGATCTGATTCTCGACGCCGATGAGGGCCCCGCGTAGCGTCGGCCGCGAGCACGCACACCCCTAGCGTCGGAGGACCGATGTCGAACCCCGTCCAGACCCCGTCGGCCATCCGCGTCGGCGACCACGTCGCGCAGGCGCTGGCCACGGGCACGCCCGTGGTGGCGCTCGAGTCGACGATCTTCACCCACGGCCTGCCGCGCCCCCGGAACGTCGAGGTCGCGCTCGAGGGCGAGGCGATCATCCGCGGGTCGGGCGCGGTCCCGGCGACCATCGGCGTGCACCACGGGACGCCGGTGGTCGGCCTCAGCGAGGACGAGATCCACGAGCTGGGGGCCGACGACCACGCCGACAAGGCGTCGGTCCGCGAGCTCGCGCTGTCGGCGGTGACCCGGCGCAACGCCGGTACGACGATCGCGGCGACCGCCTTCCTGGCGCGCGCCGCCGGGATCGACGTCTTCGCCACCGGTGGGCTGGGCGGGGTGCACCACGGCGCGGCCACGTCGTTCGACGAGTCGGCCGACCTGGTCGGCATGGCGCGCACGTCGATCGTCCTCGTCAGCTCGGGGGCCAAGGCCATCCTCGACATCCCGGCGACGCTCGAGCGGTTCGAGACCCTCAGCGTCCCCGTCGTCGGCTACCGGACGAACCGCTACCCGGGCTTCTACGTCGTCGACTCCGGCTACCCGGTGGCAGCCCGGGTCGACTCGCCCGAGGAGATCGCGACGGTGCTGCGGACGCAGCGCGCCCTCGGGGTGCCCTCGGGGGTCCTCGTCGCGAACCCGGTGCCGGAGGCGGAGCAGCTCGACCCGGCCGAGCTCGACGGCGTCATCGAGGCGGCCTGGGCCGCCGCCGACCGCGACGGCATCAGCGGCCAGGCCTCGACGCCCTACCTGCTCGACTACATCCGCCGTGCGACCGAGGGCCGCAGCCTCGATGCCAACGTCGCCCTCTACCGCAACAACATCCGGCTCGCGTGCGAGGTCGCCCCGGCCCTGGTCGCCCGGGGCGCGTAGGTGCTCGGGGTCATCGGCGACCTCGTCCAGGACGTCGTCGTCTGGCAGCAGGAGCCCCAGCGCAAGGCGACCGACACGAGGTCCGACATCGCCATGCGTCGCGGCGGTTCGGCCGCCAACGTCGCCGCCTTCGCCGGCCCGCGACACCCGACACGTTTCATCGGGTGCGTCGGTGACGACCTCGGCGGCCACGTCCTGCGCCAGGAGCTGACCGAGCGCGGCGTCGACGTGCGCCTGCAGGTCCGCGGCACCACCGGGATGATCGTGCTGCTCATCGACGACGTCGGCGAGCGCACCATGTTCCCCTCCCGTGGTGCCTCGGCACGGCTCGAGCGGATCGACCCGGCCTGGCTCGAGGGCCTCGACGTCCTTCACGTCACCGCGTACTCGTTCGAGTCGGGGACGACCGTCGAGGCGGTCCTCGACGCCGTGGCACGCCAGCACGAGGCCGGCGGGCTCGTGTCGATGGACGTGTCCTCGACCGGCATGATCCGACACTGCGGGACCGACGCGTTCCTGTCGCTGGTCGAGCGCGTCCGCCCCGCCTTCGTCTCCGCGAACGAGGACGAGTGCCGCCTGCTCGGCCTGGCCGACGCGGGCGCTCCCGGCCCGGCGCTCGCGCGGTTCCCGGGCGCGGTGCTGCTGGCCCGGCGGGGCAGCCACGCGACGACGGTCGTGCGTGAGGGCCGGGTGCTCGCCGAGGTCCCCGTGCCGCCGGTCGAGCACGTGCGCGACCTCACCGGCGCCGGCGACGCGTTCAACGCCGGCTTCCTCACCACCTACCTGACCACCGGCGGCGACCTGCAGCGCAGCGTCGAGGCCGGCCACGCCCTCGCCGCCCGCGTGCTGGGCAGCGCCGGGGCCACCGAGCCCGGCTGAGACG
>JAEWFB010000502.1 GCA_023389095.1 Actinomycetes bacterium | reverse complement strand
TTCCTGGACTGGCCGGCGGTGGCCGCCGACGTGGTCGGCACGCTGCGTCTCTACGCCGGGCGTAATCCCGACGATCCGCAGCTCAGCGAGCTGGTCGGCGAGTTGAGCATCAAGAGCCCGGAGTTCCGGACCTGGTGGAACGGCCGCCACGTGCACGAACGCACGCACGGCGCGAAGCGGATGAACCATCCGGCGGTCGGGCCGATCACCCTTCACTACGAGGCGCTCGCCCTGCCCGGCGACCCGGACCAGACGCTGTTCGTCTACACCACCGATCCCGGCAGCCCGTCACACGACAACCTGCGGCTGCTGGGTTCCCTGGCCGCCCGAGCCGCGTCGACGCGTGGCCGCACACCGCCGCACGAGGCGCCCGACGCGAGCAGGACCGAGCCCTCCAGCCCCGCCTGACGGCGGCCGGGGCCGATCTCAGACGTCCACGGCCCGAGATGCCCCGGCCCGCCGGTCGCGGCAGAAGTCCCGGAACGTCCGGGGTGGCCGGCCGGTCACGTCCGCGACGGTCGTCGTGACCCGGTCCTCCGAGCCCGCGGCGACGGCCGTGTCCAGGCCCGCGAGGAAGCGGGCGTAGTCGGGTGCGAGGCCGTGAGCCTCGTGGTACGCGGTGAGCGCGTCCTCGTCGACCGCGCGGTGCCGGACCGGGCGGCCGAGGAGGTCGGTGAGCGTGGCGGCGACGTCGGCGTAGCTCAGTCGCTCGGGACCGGTGATGACGTGCTCGGTGTCGTGGGGCGCCGGGTCGGTGAGGGCACGCACCGCCACCTCGGCGATGTCGGCCGGATCGACGAAGCCCACGCGGGCGTCGCCGGTGGCGCTGACGATCTCGCCACGCTCCCGGGCGCTCGCGGCGTGCGGATGGTCGCCGACGAAGTTCTCCATGAACCAGGACGGTCGCAGCACCGCCCACTCGGGGATCATCTCGCCGAGCTGGGCCTGCACCTCGCCCAGTCCCGGCGTGCCGGCCTCGATCGCCGACGAGCTGAGCAGGACGGCCCGCCGTACCCGGGCGCGCCGGGCCAGGTCCAGGAACGGCAGCATGGTCGGCGCCGGGTCGGCGTCGCCGAGGGGCGCGATCAGGTAGAGCCCTGTCACCCCGTCCAGCGCCGTGTCGTGCGTGCTGCGGTCGTACCAGTCGAAGCGGACGCCCTCGGCGGACGCCCGGCGGCTGGCGACGCGGGCCCGGCGGCCGGCGGCGGCGAGTCTGGCGGCGACGAGCCGGCCCGTCGTTCCCGTGCCTCCGACGACGAGGATCATGCCCGCACCCCCTCGCCGAACAGTTCCCGCACGGCCAGCGGGTTCCAGTAGTCGCGGTAGCGCACGATCCGCCCGGCCCTGATGGTGAGGACGGCGATGTAGCGCAGGCGGTACGGCTCGCCGGTGGCGACGACGACGCCGGTGGCGGTGAACTCGGCGACGATCACCTCCGGGTCGGCGGTCTGGTGCACGGTGACGTCGGCGATCTCGCGGATGTCCAGGGTCCGCGGGTAGTCGATGAGGTAGTCGTGCAGCTCGGCGCGGCCGGCCACCCGGTCGGGCCGCCCGGCCGGCGCGAACGGGAACTCCATGACGGCGTCGTCGGCGAACAGGGCGATGAAGCCCGGCATGTCCTTGCCGAGTAGACGGTCCAGGGCTTGGTGGAACACATCGGTGGCGGTACTCGGCACTGCTGTTCCTTCCTGTCGGCGGGCCGCCCGCGGTGATCTACGATAAGCGGACGGCCGGTCCGCTTCACCATAGCGGACTGACGGTCCGTTTGCGAGAGGGGGCAGGAGTGCGTGCTGACGCGGCGCGGAATCGGGAGGCGGTGCTCGCCGCGGCCGATCGGCTGTTCGAGGCGTCGACCGACCCCGACCGGATCTCCATGGACGACGTCGCCGCTGCCGCCGGCGTGGGCAAGGGCACGCTGTTCCGCCACTTCGGCGACCGGCTGGGCCTCGTCCGCGCCCTCTACGGCGCACGCGGCGAACAGCTCCAGGCGTCACTCGCGGCGAGCCTGCCCGGCGACTCGCCGGCGGACCGCGCCCTGCATCTGCTGCGGGAGCTGGTCCGGTTCAAGCGGGCCAACCAGGTCCTCACGCTGGCCCTGGAGAACGCGGGCAGCGGAAGCCCCTATCGCAACGAGTCGTACGAGGAGTGGCACGCGACGCTGACCGCCATCGTGTCCGAGGCCCGGGGCCCCGAGTCGGCGGAGTTCCTCGCCCACGCCCTGCTGGCTGCGGTGCGCAGCGATCTCGTGGAGCATCTCCGCGACTGGCCCGACGAGCGCTGGGATGCCGGGCTGGCGGCGCTGACCCGTTCGGTGCTGGCCCCCGGGCGGTAGTTCTTCCCGGCGGGCGTGAGCGGTGCCGCGCTCACGCCCCCCACCCTCACCTGGTCCGCTCGATCACGGCGGTGAGGCGGAGCCCGGCTGTCGACACCGTGCCGCTCCCCCAGAACGACGAGGTCCCCGGGACGTTCGCCAGGGCGTCCAGGCTCGGATCGTTGCCCTCGACCTTCGGCCCGTACGCGACGCTCCATCGCCCGCCGGTGTAGCGCAGCAGCAGCGTGCCCGGGTACTCGACGTACGGCGGGATCGGGTTCGTGCCGCTGATCCAGACGTTTCCGTTCGCGTCACCGGCGACCGCGTAGACCCAGCCGGCCGGCGCCGGCCCGGCCACCCGCTGCCACGTCCGGCCGTCCCAGTGCAGGATGACCGGCTTGGGGGCGGAGTCGTAGTCCTGGGTGCCGACCGCCCAGGCGTCGGTCGACGAGCGGGCCCACACGCCGGTCAGCCGGGCGCTCGGGATCGACGGCAGCGGCGCCACCCGCCACGACCCGCCGACGCGCTGCGCGATCATCGGCTCCGGGTAGGGCGCGTCGGCGACGTACCGCTCCCCGGCGGCGAACACGCCACCGTCCGCGGTACGCGAGACCGCCCGCAGGACACCGTTGACTCCCTCCGTCCCCGGCACCGCCACCCGGCCGAACTGACCGGTGCCGCCCTCGACGACCAGCGGCCGGCCGCCGTCGTGGCCGACGAACACGGCCCGTCCGCCGCCGGTGGCGGCCACGTCCAGCAGCTCCGAGGTCCCCGCCGGGGCGGGCCACGGCGCGTGCGCCGTCCAGGTCACGCCGTCGAAGTGCCCGGCGTACGACTCGCCGAGGCGCCGGGAGCCCACCGTCCAGACGTCCCGGGCGCTCGCCGCGTCCACCTTGTACAGCAGATACGCCTGGTGCGGCAGGCGCCGTTCCGTCCACGTCCGCCCGTTCCACCGCAGCAGGGCGTACGGCTGGTCGATCGAGTACCCCGTGTATGTCGACGCCTGGTAGCCGACGGACCAGGCGTTGTTCGGGCCGGTGG
>JAEWFB010000499.1 GCA_023389095.1 Actinomycetes bacterium | reverse complement strand
GGCGTCGCGCTCGTCGCTGCGCATCCACTCGACGAAGACCGCCGCGATGATCGGCAGCCCGACGGACTCGGCCACCGCGAGGAGCGCCCCGCCGCCGAGCTTCTGGTCCTCCAGCGGGTCCAGTCCGCTGACACCGCTCGAGAAGCCCGGGTAGCCGGGCGAGAGGATCGTGGTGGCCGTCATGACGACGATCCCGGGCACGGCGTCGAGCAGGCCGTCGACGAAGGCCAGGAAGGTCCGGATCGGCGGCGTCGCCCACGAGGGCAGCAGGTCGTCCGTGAGCAGGGGCACGATGAACAGCAGGCCCGTGAAGAGCAGCACGAGGTCGAGCCCGACCCCGAACGCCCGGGACGTGACCGAACGGGTGAAGACCGGCGTCACGAAGACCAGCAACAGCGTCCCCGTGGCGAGGATCGTGGCGACGGCCGGGAAGGTCAGGGCTCGCGCCACGCGTCCGCGCAGGAGGCGCAGCAGGGCGTGGTCGCCGTCGGGGTGCAGGCCACGGAGCAGGCCGACGGGGTCGCCGAGGGCGAGGCCGACGGGTGTCACGGCGGCGAGGACGCCGACCCGCAGGGCGCCGACCCAGAAGACGTCGGCCCGGTAGACCTCGAGCGGGCCGCAACACGCGTAGGCGAGGGTTCCCACGCCGAGCCCCGCGTAGATGGCCACACGCCCTCCCGACGGGTGCAGCCCCGCCCGGGCGGCCCGCCGTACGAGCAGCACGTACGGCAGGGCTGCGAGCACCACGAGCGCCAGGCCCACCGGGTCGGCCGTCCAGGCCGTGAGCAGGTCGCTGGGCTCGAAGGAGCTCACCGGCGCCCCGGTTCCCCCGCGTCCGGCGTCATCGCATGTTCCCGGTGTGCCCGAGGGAGAACCGGCCCGGCTGCGGCCACACGAGCAGGCCGTGCGGCCCGGCGCCGACCGGTATCCGGTGCAGCAGGCGTCCCGACGTCGTGTCGATGACGTACACCTCCGAGCTGTAGCGCCCGCTCAGCCACAGCTGGCTGCCGTCGGCGCTGACACCGCCCATGTCGGGGGTGGCGTGCCCGGGCAGCTTCCACGTCGTGACCGGCTCGTCGGTGCTCGCGTCGAAGACGGTGATCGACCCGGCGTCACGGTTGGAGACGAAGATCCTCGACGCGTCCCGCGAGGGGTAGATGCCGTGCGCCCCCAGGCCGGTGTGGACGAAGTGGTCGAGGTGGAAGGTGCGCGCGTCGACGAACCACACCCCGTTGCGGAGCATGTCGGCGACCATGAACCACCGGCCGTCCGGGGTGAGGCGCACGTCCTGGGGCATCGCGGTGGCGCCCTTCTGCAGGCCCATCCGGGCCCCGGCCATGCTGCCGGGCCCCATCACCGGCGTGGCCCCCGGCGTACTGACGTGGTTGAGGTCGATGACCTTCTCCACCCGCGTCGCCTGGGCGTCGACGACGAGGAGGCGGCCGCTGAACTCGCAGCTGGCCACGAAGGTGTGCAGGTCGGCCGTGAAGTCGGCGTGGTTGACGCCGGCGCAGGCCGGCACGGGAAGGGAGCGGACGAGCTTCATCGTGTGGGCGTCGCGCACGTCGATGCTGCGGAAGCGCGAGGCCATGACGAGCGCGTAGCGGCCGTCGGGGGTGAAGTAGAGGTTGTACGGGTCCCGGACCGGGACCGGGCGGCCGACCGCTCCGGTTCGCGGGTCGATCGGCGTCAGCGCGTCGCCCTTGTCGGAGTTGACCCACAGGCGGGACAGGTCCCACGCCGGGACGACGTGCTCGGGCGAGGCCGCCACCCGACGGGTCGAGATGACGCGGTAGGTGCGTGGGTCGATGACCTGCAGCAGGCCGGCCACCTGGTCCGGTACGTACACGAGGGGGCGGGCCCGGCGCGCCGTCGGCGCGAGGTCGCCGGCGCCGGTGCGCGCGTACGGGGGCGTGAGGCCGATGTCGCGCGCCGACGCGTCGCCCGGGCTGGTCGTGGGACTCGGCCCGGCCGTTCCGGTCGCCGCCGCCGACGCCGCGTCCGCCGGTGCCGTCGTGGCCGGGTCGGAGCCCGGTGACGCCTGCGGGTTGGAGCACGCGGCCGACATCAGGAGCGTGGCCAGCGCGGCAAGGCCCACCCGGAGCACGGGAGCGTGGCGCCTCATGCGAGCAGCTCGGTCAGGGCGACGGGGCGCAGGCCTCGCGAGGCGAGCCCGGACAGCACCGAGGGAAGGGCAGCCACGGTGCCGGCATGGCCGAGGTGCAGCGACACGATGCTGCCGGGACGTACCGCGGACAGAGTGCGCGCCGTGACGGCGGCAGCACCGGGATCGGTGTAGTCGAGCGAGTCGACGGAGTAGGACACGCAACGGTGGTACCCGGCAGCGCGGGCCGCCGCACGGATCGTGGCCGTGGACGTCGGGGTGCCGGAGGGGCGGAACAACAGGGGGGAGGAGCCCGCGACGGCGGCCACCGCCTCGGCGCCCCGGGCGACCTCGGTGTGCGCCGTCGTCGCGTCGAGCCGCGGCATGGTCTGGTGCGACCACGTGTGGTTGCCGAGGTCGTGGCCCCCGGCGACGATCGCCCTGCCGAGATCCGGGTTGGCCGACAGCCACGTACCGACGGCGAAGACGGTGACGTGCGCGTCGTGGCGCGCGAGCAGCCCCAGGACGCGGTGGGTGAAGGCGGGCTCACCGGCGCCGTGGAACGTCAGCGCGACGCTGGACGCCGACGCGGGCCCGTGGACGATGTCAGGTCCGTCGGTCTGCAGCACGGCCGGCGTGACGTGGCCGGGCGACGTGCCGCCCGCCCTCGGGGTGGCGGACGTGGCGGAGGTCGACGCTCCGGAGGCGCCCGTGGTGGGACGGGCCGAGGCGGTCGGGCCGGTGC